>JANRMA010000066.1:0-10581 GCA_033762035.1 Rickettsiaceae bacterium | reverse complement strand
AAATATTTTAACGAAAGAATAGCATTAGTAGCAGATAGTGCTCATAACATGCATCCGCTTGCAGGCCAAGGATTAAATATGGGAATCAAAGATGTGGATACATTATGTAGTTTAATATATGAAAATAATCTCATAGGCCTTGAGATAGACAAATTTATGCTCAAAAGATATGAAGCAAAACGCAAATATGATAATATAAATATGATTCGAATAACAGATAGTTTGAACAAGATTTTCACTATAGACTCTAGTATATGCAATTTTATAACTAGAAAAGGACTAAAACTGATTAATAATTTACCTTTTTGCAAGGAGCTGTGTATTTCTTATGCTAAAGGATTTAGAATAAATTAGACAGGAGCGTAAAACATTTCATATCTGAAGGCTATTCTAAATATTGTCAGAATATCATTTAGTATAGTATTAAGTTCTTGCTGATTAAGCTTATATCCATTCTCAGTTACAATAATCATTGATGTATGGTTTTTCAACAATGTGATAGTACTATTACCAAGCTTTTCTTCTTCAATATATTGTTCTTGTTCTACGGAATCTAGTTTATCAAAATATTTTTCTATCTGATTATTTGTGAGGAATAAATTAGCTCCATTATTACTAAAACTTATATATTTAAAATTATTCTCTTTGCTAAGAATGATAGATTCTAAGCAAAAATAAAGCATAATTTCTTCAGCTATCACGCTAACTAATTCTTTGGGATCAGAATTGAGTATTATATTAAGTAGCTTGTTGATTAGTTGTTTGTCTAAATATAAATTTATAGCTTTTATATTTTGTCTTTTTGTTTGTATGGCATGATAATAAAATTCTAAGATAAGCACTAAAACTAGAGCTGCAAAAAATATTATTAATAGGCGTATGTGAAATTCCATATTTCTCTATTTTAAAAAGTCTATAATGTATTTTCTATTGTATTTTATGATGAACATCAATATAAATATCAAAAAAAATACATAAAAAATTTCATTGATAGGATATATTATTTGATAGCATTAGCAAGTCTTATACTGTATATTACAAAAAATAATGATATTACACAAATAAAATTAGGGATAATAATGACTGAAGTATTCGCAAAAGAAGAGTTGATTAATTATATAAATAGCCTTGAAAATATGGAAAGAGAAAAATCTGAAACCATGGACGCAATCAAAGATATTTTTTTAGATGCAAAAAGTAAGGGTTTTGATATTAAAATATTGAAGCATATTCTTAAGCTTAGAAAAATGGATAAAAATACGCTAGCAGAAACAGACGCTTTAATAGAACTATATAGAGATGCAGCCGGAATTTGAATAGGGCTTTGATCAAATGCTTATATTTGGTTTGAGTAGTCTTTGTTATTTGCGCCCCTGCCTCTAAGAGATGAATCAGCAGAACTTACAGAGTTTGATACATTTGTTATGCTATTTTGCACGCCATTAACAAATGATGCAACTGAGCCGTGGAAGTTTCTGACTTGTTTGGCGACCTTATCCGGTGTAGATGCTTGTGTTTCGTTATATTGCTGCGGAGAGCTTTCCCGTGTTATAATATTTAGCATGTTACTAAGCATCTTTGGATTCTCTGTTACCAAGCTTAGAGAAAGCTCTGACTTGTGCGGCATCTTTTGCCTCTTGATCATCTTGCGTTATAGCCTTTCTAGGTTCGTCATTCTCGGTATCATCGTTATCATCAGGACTCATAGCAACTACCATTTATTTACTATAATTTAGTATATCATATAGTATGTCATTTAAATAAAATATAAAAATAAATAAATCTAAATAATAAGATTATATATTATAATGTAACATTAATACATCAGAGCTTTCCCGCGAATTAGCATAATCCCATATTAATATTCACAAGCCCATCTTATACAAAAAACTTATCTGCATCTGGATAAAAGTCATTTTTATAATATCTTATTATGTCTAAAAATTCTTGATAATCAAAATTTATATCCTCATTATTCGCCAAAAAATCTAAAATTTGCTCTGTAATACCTAGTCTAAAACCAGCAGATTCTCTTAATTTTTCCTTTAATAATTCTGGTAATTGCTTTTTACTATACAAATCTGCTGCATAAAAGATAATATTAGTTGCTATTTCGGGATAAAATATTGCAATATTATGAATTAAATTTTCTGTTAGTAAATTAGGGCTTTGTTTATACAACTCATACTCCTCTTGCGCATTATTTATATGATCTATTACTGATTCATTATTGTCTTCATTAATCAAACAAGATAATAATCCACATTCAGCTTCTTGTATTTTGTATATATGTAAATTTAAAATATGGTCTAGGGTATTTTTCAAATCGCACTCAAGCAATATATTTTTCATATCTTTATATAATTTACCAAGTTGCCCTTGGGAGTTTTGTATAGAAAAATTTAGCTGAAAATATATAGTATGTCTAAATATAGTTGGAAGCTGGTAATCAAACTTCTGCAAGAGATTATTAACTTTAGAAAAGCTTATATGCTTTGTACTTGGTCCTATTATAGACTCTATCGCAAAAGTTAGTATTTGTGAGACTTGATTATCTAGCATATTTAACTCCTGCAATTCTAAAAGTTTTATTATTACGCCAATATCTTCTGATTCTAGTATTTTTAAAATCAACCTAGCGAAATATATATCTGAATACAGATAGTGTGAAGTTGAAGAACTTTGTAAATTCTCTTCGGATAAAGCTAATCTTAAATCTAAAGTTTCTATTTCCAGGCTATCTACATAATTAATAGTAGTTTGATATAAAAATATAACATTTAGACATTCTATCTCTAAGTCATTAGAAGATTTAAAGGCATCGGTAAAATTTGCCCCATTAGCCATTAAAAGTTTTATAATTTCAGTATAAATTGTCACTTTTTCGTATATTGATTTAAAATAATGCAAACATGGATCATTAAAGCCACTAATAGCACTACGGATTGGATTTTCATTGCAGAGTGACGGATATTTTACATTTGCACCGTAATGTATGAGCGTTTTTAAGACATCCAAATGTCCGGATCTAGCTGCAATATGTACAGGACTTTGGCCTTTTTTATCATGAAGAATAATAATTTCATTTTGCAATAATAGCTCAACTATTTTATTTCTACCATATTTTGCGGCTAAGTGTAAAAATGTACTTCCATTGTCTTTGTCAAAGTAGTTTATATTTACGCCATTTTGAATGTATTTTACTAAAGCTTCGTAATTATTATTTAAAATTAAATCACAAATAATACCATAATCAGATTGGTTGTTTTGTGTATTAATTTGATCATCATTTTCTAAGTTATTATGCCATAATTCGTATAAATCTTCGCGAGACAATACCTCGGGAAAAGTTTTGGCCAATAATATCCTTGAATTTTTTAGGGATACGTCGCACTTATTGTTAATTTCTCGTTCAGAATTTGTTCTGGTATCTTGATCTCTGGTATTAGAGTCTATTTCATAATCAACGGGAACAATAGAAACGGTAGAACGGTGCTTTCTAAATAATTTTGAAAACATATATTATATTCATTCAGATATATTGATTTGTGTCAAGGTATTAAATTTATTATACTAAAATTTCTAACAAATACAATAAAGATTCCATATCAGAAAGATCTCATCTTGTTCACTCCTGGCAAAACTATAATAAACTCATAGTAGGTTTTACCCTCAGCTGGGTCAGATAAGAATGTGATAAAATCTTCTGGAGTTCTTGTTGCTTTAGCATTTTTAAAAAACAACTTAGTTTCCATAGTCTCAAAACGAGGATGCTCAACTCGTAAACTTATATTATTATTATGACCAGAGAAAGAGGTAATTAAATAAAATTCTCCCTTATTGTCAGTGCTTGCGGTTCCCGCGCCAATAAAACCTGACTTAGATTTTTCGGCTATTAATCCTGAATTTTTTGCAACATCTCTTAAAGGCGTGTAATGATATTTGCCATCACATCCTTTTTGCCACGCAAATATTTTTGCATCTAAAACAGGAACACAGTTTTCATCTACTACTTTACCTTTTAATATAATTCTTGTGCCGCATATATCTTCTATGTCGCCCTGCCTTCTAAGTAAGTTATTGCTTCTTGGAAAGGTTTCTGGCTCAAAATCATCGCTAGTAGAAATAGTAGCTTTGCAGCGCAGCCCCTCTTCTTTGGCGGCGTAAGTACTACTTACGAAAAAAAGTGCGAAAAGCAAGCTAATTATAGTGATATACTTATTGATCATTTTTCTTTATGTTCCAAAAGTTTATTTGCAAGTCTATCAATTTTTTCATCATCAACAAAAGAGTTTTTAATAATAGCCTCAACAAAATTTGAACCCTTAAAGTTTGTACCTCTTAAATCCGCTCTTGTAAAATAAGTACGATATAAATTAGTATCTCTAAAATTAGAATATAGTATTTTTGCTTTTAAAAAATTGGCTGCATTCAGCTTAGATTTTTCAAAATTAGATTCAAATATTGTCGAAGAGGAAAAATTAGCCAAACCGAGATTAGCATTTTTCATGGTAGTTTTTATAATAATTGCTCCCGTAAGATTGGCGCCTGTAAGATTGGCGCCTGTAAGATTGGCCCCTATTAGAATAGTCCCGCTTAAATTTGCAAGAGCAAGATTTGCATTTAACAAAGAAGCATTACTGAGTATTGTATTATTTAAATCAGCAAAATTCATGGATGCATTATCTAAAATAGATGAAGTTAAATCCATTTCGCTCAAATCTGCTAAATCAAAAATCGCCTTATTAAGCAGTACTTTAGTAAGAGGAGCGCCGGTAAGATTCATTTTTGAAAAATCTATGCCAGAAAAATCTCTGCCAAATTTTTTAATTAACTGAATTTTTTCTCCTGTTACTTTGCATTTTAAAATATATTTCTGAATATCTAGAGGATTTTTTTTTCTTATATTTACATTGCGCTCTATAAATTCCCTATATTGCTCAGTTATTTTTGCTGCAATATCTACAGCATAGTTATTGCTAGTTACCCCTCTTGCACTAGGATGATCATGCGCAAGTGCGGATGAACAACTCATCAAAATAATGCAAAAAAAGATGTAAAGCTGACCGGTAAGGTTTTTCATCTAATAAACTCATAAAATGATAAATATCATACTGTATAATTATCTATGCACAATATTAATCGATATTATTGAATCTATTCTCAGCCTAATCTATCTATATATGTGATAAAATTTTATGACAATATACCTCTTAGGAAACTCTCATTTTAGCAGTTCATATTATAAATCGCAGAGATTAAATTCGATCTAACGCCAAATTTTTTACGTCTGTTTCTATATTTTTAAGATAAGATTTTGCATAGTTTAATAGCGCCTACAAGATTTTCATTTGCTACTCTTTCGCTTGCAAGCTCTTGGTTTCTCTTAATAATTCTTTAATCTGTTCAAATTTTATAAACAGCTCTAGATCAAATCTTAGCTTTTTTTATTAAAAGTCAAGTTTCCGAAGGGGTCTATTGCTAAAAAACACGCATCTTGATTTTTATAGAACAAAATCACTTAAGATATTGCGAAACATTAAAATAGATATTACCAATATAGATGGATCTTGATTTGGTCAGGAAAAACATATTTAATATAAAAGGAGAATAAAACTATGCTAAATGCAATCAGGGCCTCTTATGGCAAATTTATTGATAGAGGCATTAAGCCTAATGAAATTCTCGGTACATCAGACTCTTTTAGTAGTGAGCAAAAAAACCCCGAAATTCAGGATGATATTGATATTGGAAGCACTTTGATTGAGGAATCTTTTAAGGCAACGAAAGAAGAATTCCTAAGTGCAGTTCAAAGAAATGCTGATATGCTAGATGCTATCCAAAGAACCCACCAACAACTAACCAGTACTTATCTAGAAACTATGGCTAATATGCAGTCGCTTGCGCATGCAGTCAATAGGCAGCAGAATAATGAGGTTAAATCGTCAGATCTAATAACTTTTGGCGAATTGAAATTAGCATCTACTGATGTAGCAGCTCAAACTGGGGTTGAATTCATGAATAGTACTTTAAACTCAGTAAAGCAGTTTACTGCAAGTAATGCAATTTATAATGCCGTACCATCTAAGTCTGCTGCTCTTACAACTATTTCAAATAACGTAACACAAAGAACAGGTGCTTTAACAGTAGCTGCCCAGCCTAATGCAGGTGATACTATAACTTTTGGCACAGGGATAGATGCTGTAAAATTTACATTTGTATACTCAGACCCTAATTCCAGCAAAAATGAGCTTGTAAAAGGAGCAGATACTTCAGGCACTGCTTTAAATATGCTAAAGGCTTTCCAGTCTTGTACTGCAAATGAAATGAAAAAATATAGTTTTTCAGTATCTGGACAAGTTTTGAAAATTACAAAGCTAGCTGTTTCATCTGATATACTAAACACCTCTAACTTTTCTTCATCTTCTACTGGCGCAAGAATAACTCAGGCATATACAGCAACAGCGTCAACAGCATTCCATACAGCCTCATATACTGGTTATGAGCTTTTAGGCGCTATGGGTACATTTACAGTAGCTTCCGTAAGCGTTGGAAATACCGTATATCAAACTGCGCAAACATATGCTAACGCATCAGGCCTTACAACTATACCTACAATGGGAGCTAATGCTAACGCGGCCGATGTTCTGGTGAAATTCAATTTTACTATAGGCTCTACAGCATATAATGGGTACTTACTAAATAATAATAACGGTGCTGAAGCTCACGTGGATGACCGTATTTATTGCCTTAAAACATCAGACGATATTTCTGGCAATAATTTATATGGAAAAGTCTTTTCTATTAAGTTACAAGATTCTCAAAAGTTATCTTCTTGCGCCGAAATAGGCAGCATAATATCCTTTCTAAATTGGGATGCAGCCTTAATTACATTTAGTCAAGCAAGATACATGACTGTAAATACAGATAATCTAACGCATGAATATCAAGGAATGTCTGCTATTTATTCTAGTACAGATTTTACAAATCTTTCTATTGATAACGTATCATGCACCTCTACATCACTTACAGTAAATTTACTAGACTCATCAGATACTATACATGCATATACTGATTCTCTACCTTTAACTCCTATTATTGCTGGAGGTACTGCAATTACATTAACAGAATATAATACAAATCACACAATTACTCTTATGTTCCCATCGATAATAGACCTTACTACTCCAAGAAATAGGGCTGATTTTGCTGATGCCCTTGGCACTGCGCTTGGAGCTAAGAGTAACAGCGGGTCTTAACTCTGATAAATATAAACATGCGGCGCAAGTTTTATAGCATTTTTAAAACATAGTTTTTTCAAGATACTATTTTTGAATCATGCTATTGCATCGCCGTGCTGCAATATATTCCGGATCATTTTTTGGGAACACAGGCTATCTTTCTATGTAGCACTAATATAAAAAAATTCAATAAAAGATTGCAAATAATAATAATTTATGTTATATGTATTAAACTTTAATATATATTAATAGATTAGAAACTATGAGCCTTGATTTCGATAATTATGAATTAGAAAATGCGATAGACGATAATCTTCTTGGTTTAGTGAGCTCAGATCTTTCATACTATCAGCCTGTAAATGCAAGTCCTTGCACATTATTTGAAACACTATATTACGGGGTGATGAATTTTTTCGGGGTAAAAAGCTATACCCCAAGTAAATGTCCAGAATTTCATCAAGGTTTGCAGAGAATTGCTCATTTGTGCTCTGTGGACCTTGATGAACTTGAGATAGAGGCTTTTTACAAAACAAATGAATATAGTTGGTTATTAGACCAAAGGCCTGCCGGATATGTAATAAAAATTCCTAAAAAAGATGATCAGCCAAGTAAGGTGATAGTTGCTTATCACGGAACTATGTCAAACAGTTTTGCCGGAATTATTGATGTAATAGATGATTTAAGTATTTTGCCAAATCAAAATATTCATTCGGGTTTTCTAAGAGCTTTTATGGCTTCTGCAAATACTATGCAAGCAACTTTAGATAGTATGATAGACCAAGAAGAAGATACTCAAATTATTTTTACAGGCCATAGTTTAGGAGGGGCTTTAGCTGAAATCGCAGCCTTCAACTATGTTACAAATAATTCTATTTCTAAAATCAATGAAGGATCTCATAATAAAAGCGGAAAGATTAATGTTGCGCTATTTGGTTGCCCGGCAGCTTTTATAGGAAAAAAAGCTTATGAATATAATAAATTATTGGATAAAAACACTGCTCATATAAGCGTAGAAAAGGATCCGATAGTTTCTCTATCGGGTATTTTGAACTTATATCAGTTTGTAGGGGGGCTGACAATATTAAATATCTCCCAAATTGCTCAATATCCGCATAATATACAAACAATATTAGATGCATATTTAAAATCATTGAAAGAGAATCCTATTAATAATTAAGTAGGCAAAGCGACTAATAATATAAAGCCTTAGGAAGCTTCCCAAGTACCGTCATTGCGCTTTTTATAAGAAAGAATTTTAGAATCTAATAAACTTGCCGCATCCTTTAAATTTTTTATATTACTTTTATGAGTATCGGATAATTCATTATATACCACAAATATTCTTGTAAAATTTGATATATCTATCGATGCAGCCCCTATCAAAACAAGTAGATTCGCATTATTGAGGTTTTCTTGTTGATGGGTAATTAGTATCTGCTGTTCATGCGCTCTTTCTTCGTTAATGCTACCATGAGGGATAAATGATTTTTGCTTAAAGGTCCAAAGCATTTTATTCATAATTTCCTGGATAGATTCATTTTCGCAAATTACTAAAGTGCGCACCCCACTTTGGTAGCATTTTTCTATTACCCCACATGCTGTTTTTTCTAGGTCTTCTTCTACGGCGTAAAATTTAATCTCGTATTTATGCATGATATTTACAGAATAATATTTTGATCAGGGGTTAATTTGCTAAAAAGACTTACTGCAAGCTCTGCGGGTGAGTCAATTTTTATTTTATTCATTACTTTAGAAATTTCTTCTAATATATATGCATCCTCGGCTAGGTCAAGAAATCTAAAATTTTGCTCCCCGCTTTGTTTTTCTCCAAAAAATTCTCCTTCGCCTCTTAGAGCCAAGTCTTTTTCTGCTATAAAGAAACCGTCCAAAGATTCCTTCATTATGCTAAGCCTTGTGCGCGCAACAGAAGAAATGCATGATCCTTTAAGAAGTATACAGATAGATTCTAAGTCGCTCCTACCAACTCTTCCCCGTAATTGGTGCAATTGAGCAAGGCCAAATCTTTCTGCATTTTCAATAATAATAAGTGTCGCATCAGGTACATCTATACCTACTTCAACTACAGTAGTTGAAATAAGAACAGGACATATACCAGATCTAAAATTTTCTATAATTTCATTTTTTTTCTCTTGTTTAATGCCGCCATGAAGGTAGGTAACTTTTTCCCCAAAAATATCATGTAAATATTCGTATCTTTTTTGTACGTCAATTATTTCGTAGTCATTTTTATTATCACTTTCTTCTGATTCTTTTGCTTCGATTAATGGGCATATCCAGTAAATTTTTTGATTTATAGAAATTCTATTAGATATAGCTTTAATAATATCCGGCATTTTAGATATAGATGTAACAAAAGTTAGGATTTTCTTTCTATTATTAGGGACCTGACTAATCTTAGACATTGCAAGATCCCCAAAATATATCATAGACAGACTCCTAGGTATAGGAGTTGCGCTCATCAAAAGTATATCTGGATTATTACCTTTTTCTGAAATTGCGATTCTTTGAAGCACTCCAAATTTATGCTGTTCATCTATTACAATAAATCTTAAATCCTTAAATATTAACTCCTCATTCAGCACTGCATGAGTCCCAATAACGCAATCTACTTTTCCGCTCGCTATTTCTGCAAATAGAATATTCCTTTCTTTGGTAGTTGTTTTGCTGGTTATGAGTCTTACTTCTGTTTCTTCTGTCTCAAGCATTTTACATATAAATTTAAAGTGCTGAATGGCCAATACTTCAGTAGGCGCCATAAAAACTACTTGGCTCTTAGCCGCAATTACGTTACATGCAGCAAGTAGTCCAACAATAGTTTTGCCGCAACCAACATCTCCTTGCAACATTCTTATCATTTGTGTTTGTGATAATTGATCTTGCTCTATGTCTTTTAATGCATCTTTTTGCCCTTCAGTGAGATTATAGCCAAATTTTAACATTACCCTTTCTTGTAATGGTAAATTTTTAGCAAAAGTGCGGTTTTTTAATTTTTGATTTTTATTGCGTAATATTTTCAGGCCCATTTGACTAGAAAAAGCTTCGTCGAATTTAAGTCTCAGAATGGATTTTGAAAGTCTTAATTTATCTCCCCCTTGATGAAGCTCTTGTAATGCATTATAAAAAGAAGGTAAATTATATTTTTGGAGTATTTCTACAGGTAACCATTCTGGTATATTCATAGATAGAGGAAGTAGTTTATTAATATAACTACGCAAGATTGTGTTTGTAATACCGTATGTAAGGCTATATTTTGGCTCTAAATCAGTATATAAGGCTTGATCCAAAATTATTTCCGGATGATTTATTTGAGGATAATGTT
>JANRMA010000065.1:0-1606 GCA_033762035.1 Rickettsiaceae bacterium | reverse complement strand
ATAAAGCCTATGAGCCCAAAACTTACCATAATTAAAATTACTATGTTAACATAGAGATTTTGCATATCCGCAAACAAGGAACAGGACAGCAATACAGAAGCCATAATAATTATACCTCCCATTGTAGGAGTTCCAAGTTTTGCTTTATGCGTTTCTGGTATATAGTCTCTAATTGGCTGACCTTCATTTTTCCATTCTTTTAACAAGGCAATAATACGACCCCCAAATATTGTTGCTATACTAAAACTAAATAAAATCGAGATTATAGTCCTAAAGGATATATAATGTATTAAGTTAGCTAAATGACTTTGGCTAGCATAAGACTTTAAAAGTAAATATATCATAATGTTAATTATTTTTCTGAAGGCAAAATGCTAAAAACTCCTCAAGATAGTATTTTTTTACAATCATGGCAATATAAGTTACTTGCAGGAGGCAAAATTCTAGTATCATTATCTGGCAAATATCTACTAAACTAACCACGTCTATTTTCCGTTTTTTTATATTTATAAAACTTACCTACATTACCGAGATATTCCCTTATAGCCCCTTTAGACTTAATTTTAGCTTTAGTATTTTCTTGAATTATAGATATTTTACTATATTGTACATCGGATAATTTTTCTATAGATCGTAATTTATCTTTCTCAAAATCCAGCCTTACAACCTCTTGATCACGAATAACTGGGTCAAAAAATGCCCTCTTCGTCATTTCTCTGTAAACATAATACCAGCTATTTTCATTAAGAGTTACTATTATTTCCGGAGTGCCGATTTCTTGCTCTATCTCTTGTTTAGTAGGCCGTTTCTTACTCAAGGAAAGTATTTTATCCTCAGGAATCATAGTTCCTTGCGTTATATTATGCTGACAAGATTGAACAAAAAAAGACAAAGCGCCTATTAACACTACTTGCATAGCCTTTAAATGAATGTTTTTCATGAAATTCTCAATTATTTACTAGATTTTTCTGAGGTAATAATATATATTGTTTTCTCTAATGACAAATATTTTTTAAAAGGAAAATAAAGAATGGCAGTACCAAAGAAAAAAACTTCCAAATCTAAGCGTAATATGAGGAGATCTCATCACGCTATTGCAAAAATTAATGTTATTGTCGATAAGGAGACGGGTGAGTATAGATTACCTCATCAAATGAATCCTAAAGATGGACTATATAACGGTCGTAAAGTACTCTTCTTTAAAGAAGAGGTAGAAGAGGATGAGCAAAACTAAAAGTAATCTATAAATAATGACTTGCAAAGTTATTGCAGAGGGTAGTTATTTACCAGACCTTTTAGTCTCTAATAACGATCTATCTAATATCCTAGATACAAGTGATAATTGGATAATTACCCGCACCGGTATTAAGCAAAGATATTTTGCATCTATGTCCACATTTGACATGGCAAAACTTGCTAGTGAAAATTTATTTGCAAATTATGAAGTAGATAAGGATACTATAGACCTTATTATAGTTACTACCTGCACGGCAGAACTATCTTTTCCTACAATCGCTGCAAAAATAGCTAATCATTTTTCTATTAAGTCTACGCCTGCTTTGGATATAAATGCAGTTTGTTCCGGCTTTATATACGGAATAGATAT
>JANRMA010000064.1:0-17106 GCA_033762035.1 Rickettsiaceae bacterium | reverse complement strand
CAGCCAGAGCAAGTCCATTGATTCTGGATATGCTTAAGTCTTTATATAAAAAAGTATAATTTCTACAGTCAATTCATGAAAGTAAAAATACTTACTACTCTTCCGGAATTTTTTCCCGGTATTCTTGGTGCATCATTAATAGGTAAGGGGCTTCAAAAAGGTTTGTGGTCTTGTGAGATAATAAATATCAAGGACTTTGCATTAAACAAGCAGAGAAAAATTGATGATACAACTTTTGGCGGGGGCAATGGCATGGTAATGCTACCAGAAGTCCTTGCAAATGCTCTTGATTTTGCTCTCAAAGGCACAAGTAATGCGCAAATTTTCTACATGAGCCCTGTCGGTCAATTATATAATCAGGAGCTAGCTAGGAATATCTCACATTTAAAAGAAATAATATTTATTTGCGCAAGGTTTGAGGGGATTGACGAAAGAGTAATTAAAGAGTATAATATTGCTCAAATTAGCATAGGGGATTATATTCTATCAGGCGGAGATCTTGCTGCTATGGTAGTTTTAGAAGCTGCTATTAGGTTATTACCAGGTATATTAGCCAATCAAAATACATTAAATGACGAATCTTTTAGTAATAAAGATGGCTACGGCAAACTTCTGGAATATCCCCAATATACTAGACCTGCATTATGGCGGGGAAAAAGAGTCCCTGAGATATTATTGAGCGGGAATCATGAGTCGATTAGGAAATGGAGATTAGAAAAGTCCATTGAAATCACAACTAAATTTCGCCCTGATCTTATAAAGAAAAATATATAAGATATGTTTTGCGCATATCTTTAAATGCAAATGGAGAATATAATGAACATTATTGATAAATTTGAACAAGAGCAAATTGCACGCCTAACATTAAATAAAGAAATACCCGAATTTAGAACAGGAGATACTGTTGTAGTACATGTAAAAATTAAAGAAGGTGCTACAGAGAGATTGCAAGCATTTGAAGGCGTTGCAATAGCCAAAAGATCTAGAGGCATTAATTCCTCTTTTGTCTTAAGAAAAATAAGCCATGGGGAAGGCGTGGAAAGAAAATTTTTTCTATATTCTCCAAATGTACAAAGTATACAAGTAGTAAGACGCGGCTTAGTTAGAAGAAGCAAATTATACTATCTAAGAAATTTAAAAGGAAAAGCTGCGAGAATTAAGGAAAGAAGAGTTTAAACACTACTTCCTCAGCAATACTCATTTTGAGATTGCCCCTTTGGGCGCCTTCATTTACCGCAGAGCTTGAGCTTCTTTGGGATGCAGCAGTATTTTATTTATATAGCTTTCTCCCGCTGTTTTAGCCTCTGTTGGTATTTTGCTGCTCGGATAGCAAATCCCCAAGCAAAGCCGCGCCCTATACTTGTTACCCCCTTTTTTATTCGGGTGGCAAAGGGGGGATTGTAATCCCTGCGGCCCTGCAAACATTACTGAGCATATATGCAATTGTCATAGGCCCTACACCTCCAGGCACTTTTGTTATTGCCGTTACATATCCGAATACTTCATCGAATAGAACATCTCCTACTACTTTTCCATCAGAAGTTCTGTTAATACCTACATCAATTATTACAGAATTTGGATTAAAATATTTTCGGCCGAACATAAGGCTTTGTCCGGATGCGCATACAACTATGTCAGATTTTTGCGTTATATACTTAATATTTTTTGTTTTAGAATGGCAGAGTGTTACTGTGGCATCTTTTTCTATTAACAAAGAGGCAAGTGGTTTTCCTACAATATTAGACCTTCCAATTATTGCAACATTAAGACCGGCTAAATCTTCAAATTGAGTTTCAAGCATTTTTACTATCCCAAGCGGCGTACAAGGCGCAAAGTAAGGCTTATTGCCAGAATATAGCATACCTACATTAATTGGATGCAATCCGTCCACATCTTTTTCTGGATCTATAGTACTTAAAATACTAAAACTATCTAAATGTTTATATAAAGGTAATTGGACTATAATTGCTGAAATTTCAGACCTATTATTTAGCTCTTGAACTTTTTGCTCTATTTCTTGCTTGGTTATATTTTCTTCCATGCGATATAACTCAACTTTGATGCCTATTTTTTCTGCGGCTTTAATTTTATTATTGACATAAATCAAGCTGGCAGGAGAGGGGCTTGCAAGTATTATTGCTAACACTGGAAGAATTTTACAATAGGCAATATGCAGTTTGAGATCTTGCATAATTTCTTCGGCAATTATTTTGCCGTTTATTATTCTGGTCATTTAATTTAGATGAAATAATTTGGTGCCCCTGGCCGGACTTGAACCAGCACGTACTTACATACTGCAGATTTTGAGTCTGCCGCGTCTACCTATTTCACCACAGGGGCAATTTATACCCCATTTTTACAGAAGTTTTTGGTTAATGTCAATTTCATAATTAAGTAAAAATTATATCATACCCTGATCAAATTAAATCAGGCAAATTGACTTGAAAGTGAGGCCCTACCTCAGTAGATATAAATACATACGTAATAACGAATCCTGATAAAGCTTTTTAGATCATTTAAAAATCGGAAATAGTGTCAATTATTTTGATATTGAGCTTGCGACTCAAGCTCACGCAATTTAGCTAGTCTTAAAAATCTAGAAAAAGCAAAAATACATGAATATATAAGACCCTCTATTCCAAACACGAAGTATCTTCTGATAAAAAAGGCCTTTAAGGTCCAAACGGGAAATTCTACTAATAATCTTATTATAGAAACTCGTCTATTCTGTGCATGAAGAGCATAGGCTTGTTGACTTGAATAAAAATTAGTTTTTTCTACTAAATGAGATAAAGAAGTCCAAGATCTATGATATGCTATATAGTTTAAATCATATATATCTTTTTTTTGAACCTTTGCGTCTAATTTTACATCATCATGAGTACTAAGGCCTTTATTTCTCGAAAAACTTACATAGTTTTTATTGTATAATCTAATAAATTTGTTTTTAGGCGCAAATAATCTTGGCTTTTCTTCTACGCCGCACAAAATGGCAAAATTGATTCTGTAAGCTTTATATTTGTTTATCATATCCGAAGATGCTATATATTTAATTTCTTCGATAAGATTTTGCGAAATTTCCTCATCCGCGTCTATATTCAATATCCATTCGTTGCTGCATAAAGATTCTCCGTAAATTTTCTGAGCAAGATACCCTGGCCATGTATTGTAAAGTACCTTTGCCCCCAGGTTTTTCGCTATTTCTATCGTCTTATCTTTGCTGCCACTATCTATTAATATAATTTCCTGGCATATTTGTTTTACACTCTTTATTGCTCTTCCTATATTTTGCTCTTCGTTTTTTGCAATAATAAAACACGAGATAGGTATCATTTCATTAATTGTTTGTATAAGTTGAGGGTTTTTGTTTGCATTTGCTCTAATGAAAAATTTTTCTCCACACTCTCTCTTGCAAGCTTTTGCATTTTTTCTGCCATAGGAGTATTTATCATCTTTAGGGCATATTCAAGCTTTTCTGCTAAATCCTCTATATTATTTGGCTTTACGTGTAACCCTGTAACTTCATTTTCTATTGTTTCTGCAGCCCCCCCTATATCTGTCGCAACTACAATTTTTTGCATAGCCTGAGCTTCTACTATAGATCTTCCAAAAGCTTCTGGCTCTAGTGACGAAGAAACTACTACACTTGCAGCATTATATAGAAGACTAACGTCTGTCTCTTGTCCGAAGATTTTTATTTTACTTTGGAGTTTATTTTGTATTATAAGATTATTTAGTCTTTTTACATATTCTGGGTGCTTAGACAAATCTCCGGCTAAAATACAGAAAAAATCTAAGTGTTTTATTTTATTTAAAGCTTCTATCAAAATATGCTGCCCTTTCCATGAAGTCAGCCTTGAAGGCATTACTATTATAGGCGCAGAAAAGTTAGTATTATATTTATCAATAAATTTTTCTTTCATCTCTGGGGATAAAAGCTGCGGAGAAAAATATTCTAAATCAACCCCTCTATGAATTACCACTATTTTTTCTTCTGGAACTTGATAATATGTAATTAGATGATTTTTTACAAAATTAGACACTGCTATTACTTTATCGCCGAATGTCATAACTTCGTTATAATATTTTTTTAATCTAGATTTTAAACTATATATTCCATGAAAAGTTGTAACAAAAGGGGTCCCTGTTCTTCTGCAAGCAAAAAAAGCACTCCAAGCTGGAGCTCTAGACCTTGCATGAACCAAATCTATCTTATGTTCCTTAATTAAGTTTTGTATAAAGCCAATATTATTATAAATATATAATGGGTTCTTAGTTGCAACATCTCTTTTAATGATAGTTGCATCTTTTAAGTTAGCGCATAAAGATCCGCCTGATGTAAGAACAAACGGAGAATCTCCAGCCGCGGCTATAGCCTTAGATATATCAATAGTACCCCTTTCTACGCCCCCGCAATTAAGGCTAGGTACTATCTGAAGTATATTATACTTGCGTTTGTTTGATTCTTCTGACAAAATGTACCGCAAATTAAATTTCTATAAAGTATGAAAACACTAAGGACATATAATAATCAGACTCTATCTTATAAGCAACAATATTTTAACAAAGACTCTACAACTATTTTATATGTACATGGTTTAATGTCTGATATGCATGGGTTTAAATCTAGTGCTTTAATGGAATATTGCACAAAAAAGCAAATTAATTTTATAGCTTTTGATAATCTTGGCCATGGTCAGTCATCTGGAAATTATCTAGAGTGTAATATTACAACATGGAGAGATGGGTTAATTGCCATTATAAAGGAACTGAACTTGAAGAAATGTATTTTAGTTGGCTCTAGCATGGGGGGCTGGATTTCATTACTTGTGGCTCAAATGAATATGCCTGAAATTGAAGGATTACTTCTAATAGCTCCTGGGCCTGACTTTACAGAAAAAATATTAGATTCGCTTAGTCCTGAGATAAAATTTGCTATGATAGAGCAGAGTTTTGTTTTGAACATAAATAATAGATATCAAATAAACTATCAATTACTTGCAGATGGCAAGCATCATCTTTTGCTTAATCAAGACTCTATCAAAATTAATGTGCCAGTAATTTTAATGCATGGCATGGAAGATACACAAATAGACTATATGGTTTCCTATAAGCTATCGCAGATAATAGAAAGCCCATATTTATGCGCAAAAATTTCCAAATATTCAACTCATAGAATGGGTAAAATTGAAGATGTCGCCTTGATGCTCAATTCAATAGACGAGATTATGAGCTTTAATCAACAAAATAGCTTGGATTAGATAATATAGACCTGGTAAAAATAGAAAAAATTTATTTTCTTCTGGAAAAAAAAAGGCAAATAGATAGAATTTCTTAAATCAAAAATATTAGCGCCATGGAAAATAATGCATATTCTATAAATATTATAGTAAAAAAATTGGCCGCACTTAGTGTGGAAGCCGACAAAATTGCAGAAAAACTACAAAAATATATAGATACTGCGACTCAAAATAGCGCCAATTATGATCATTTAATTCATCAATTAACTGTATTTAGCTTGTCATGTATAGTAGGTTATTTTGTGGTATTGCGAGTAACACCTGCGCTACATACTCCATTAATGTCTATGACTAATGCTATTTCTGGTATAATTATTATAGGGGCGCTTATAATTGCTGGATTTGAATATACTTCATCTGCTTCCATACTGAGTTTATTTGCTATTTTTCTTGCAAGTATCAATATTTTTGGAGGATTTATGATAACTAAAAGAATGCTCAACATGTTTGAGGGTAAATAAATATATGAAAACCATTGTAGAATTAGCATATCTTGTAGCATCTGTATTTTTTATATTAAGCATCAAAGGGCTTTCATCTCATAAAGAATCTAAATTTGGTATCTTTATCGGATTCCTAGGCATGTTAATTGCTTTATCTATTTGCATTTTTGGCTCAGAATTTCATCATAAATTATTAGTATTTATTGCGATTATCACAGGCGGCGCTATTGGTATTTTTATCACAGCAAAAATACCAATGACTTCGATGCCTCAATTAGTGGCTGGATTTCACTCTCTTGTCGGACTCAGCGCAGTTTTAGTAGCTTGCAGCGCTTATCTTTCTCCTGAGTCAATAGGTATAGGTATAAATAATGTAATTAATAAATCAAGCTTAGTAGAAATGTCTTTAGGGGCGTCTATAGGAGCTATTACTTTTACTGGCTCTATTGTAGCATTTGCAAAGCTTCAGGGGCTAATACATACAGGCATTATAAGATTTCCAGTCCAAGCGCTAACTACCATAGGAACAGGCCTTATCATTATTGCAAATATAATATTATTCTACTATTCTCAGTCTTCTTTGTTTTTCTGCATCCTTATTTTGGCATCTTTATTAATTGGCATATTACTTATAATACCGGTTGGAGGGGCTGATATGCCCGTTGTGGTTTCTATGTTAAATTCATACTCTGGGTGGGCAGCCTCTGGCATAGGATTTACACTATCGAACGATTTATTAATTATAACAGGAGCCTTAGTTGTAGCAAGCGGGGCTATTTTAAGTTATATTATGTGTAGCGCGATGAATAGATCCTTATTTACCGTTATTTTTGGGGCATTTTTTCTACCATTCAAAGAAAATAAAGACGAGAAAATAGACGATAGAGTCCCCAATATTAGCAGTCCTGAAGATGCTGCATTTGCTCTTGAGAATGCATCAAAAGTAATAATTGTACCAGGTTATGGAATGGCAGTATCTCAGGCTCAGCACATCTTAAAAGAACTGACTGATAAATTAAATAAATCTGGTGTAATAGTAAAATATGCTATTCACCCTGTAGCAGGCCGTATGCCAGGACATATGAACGTGCTTCTTGCTGAGGCAAATATTCCTTATGATATTGTTTTTGAGCTTGAAGATATAAATAATGAATTTAAGGAAGCTGATGTCACTATAGTAATAGGGGCAAATGATGTTACAAACCCTGCAGCAAAAAATGACAAATCAAGCCCGATATATGGGATGCCTATTTTAGAAGTTGAGAATTCAAAGACAGTGTATTTTATCAAGAGATCTATGGGTGCAGGATATGCGGGCATAGAAAATCAACTATTTTTCTATCCCAATACTTACATGTTATTCGGAGACGCAAAAAAAGTAGTAGATGAGATTGTAAAATCATTATAATTTTTGCGCGCATCAAAAATGATTTTGTATTTATGAGTAGTATATCTGGCGTATAGGAGATGATAATACCAATCTTCATTTTTAAATGATCCAGAGGAAAAGCGAATGATTTTTTTGGTCTAGTTTTGGGGCGCATTACAATTCATCACTAGATTCCCGCCGCAGCTTAGGAATGACATAAAAGGACGCGGGAATGAGATAAAAGGACGCGGGAATGAGAGTGCAGGATTTATCATCGCTAAACTCATGTCTGCTCCAGAAGTTTATAATCCCAGCGGCCTAACCTGTACAATCCTCTGATCTTTGGCAATTTGCCGGGCATCTATTAATTGAAGAGACCAAGGCCGCAGCCAAGAACAAAGGCGCCGCCCCAAATCCTTGTGGTATGGGGCACTGCGGACCTGCCAAAACGCAAGTTTTTGAGCCAGCAAAATCTATCTATTGTATCTGGGTGGTTTGTGTGGGGTATTGTATGATCAATCGCATCAATCATATCAACATCTTTGTTGCAGATATTGATAGATCATTTTTATTCTAGAAACATATTTTGGGGTTTAAGTTGTGTACGAAGGTGCAAAATTACATTTACAGAGAAATTATAAAGTTATATGTTTATAATTTTAAAATAGGAAAATTTGATGAATAAAGTAATGAAAACAATTTTTATATTCTTGGTATTTTTGCAGGGGATATATGTAAACGCAAATGATATATCTCAAAAATTTAATACCATTAACCAATTAAATTATGGGGTGCAAGCGACAAATACTAAACTCGATGATATAGAAAAATTATTACCGGATATCCCTGTTAGCAAGACCGGGAAAAGTTTTTTAACCGTCAATAAAACAGGGTTCGATGTTTTAGATACCGAAAATCAAGCAAATTGGGTTTTAGATGCATATTCCAAGTTTATATCAAGAAATATTCCGCAAACAATATTAGATATTGGCAGTGGATATGGGACGATATCACGCATGGCGTTAAAACACAATAAGGTAGTAATAGCAAATGATATAGCCGCAGAACATTTAATATATGCAAGGAAAATTACAAAATCGCAAGGCCTCGATCTTAAAAATTTATACCTTAATAATTCATATTTTCCTAGTAAGATTAAAGTAGAAAACGATACCTTAGATGCAGTGGTTCTATACAGAGTAATTCATTTCTTGTCACCTCAGGAAATAGAATTTGGTCTATCAGAAATCTATAAATGGTTAAAAAGGGGTGGGCAAGTTTTTATTGTGGTTTTATCCCCTCAGCATAAAGAATATTCTGATTGGTTTTTACCAATATATAATGCCAAGTGGCATTCCGGTAATAAATGGCCAGGAGAAGGCTTAGAAGTATCTAAGGCATTGCCGAAACAACAATATAACCTTCCAAAATATCTTCATGTAATGGATGATAGACCTTTGCAATACGCGTTAGAAAAGTCTGGATTTACGATCTTAAAAAAAGGCTTTATCGATATGAGTAGATTTAATTCTTCCGATAATAGCAAAAAAAGAGATGGCAAAGAGTCTTTCGGTATAATTGCAGTAAAAAATTAATTAATAGTGAATGTTAAAGATGTTTATAAATAAAGATCTTGCGTGCAAACTTATAAGCCAGCAATTTCCCGAGTATCGTCGTGTCTAATAGTCATAATGAGCGAAGCGACCTGATCCAGGAAAATGATAACTGGATTGCTTCGCCTTCGGCTCGCAATGACAGTGGTAGTATGTACAAACTCCCTGCTGTCATTGACTTTGGGGGCGCTGCGTCCTGCGATCCAGCGCTCGATCTTGTAATTTCATGGGCGTATTTATCGGGTAAGGCTCGTGAGGTTTTTATATCAAAAATGGATATGGATTCTGATAAATGGCTACGTAGCAGAGCCTGGGCACTTTGGAAAGCAATATTTGAGCTATGTCAGATAGCAGATAAGAATAGCCCGGAAGCTCAAGTGCAGAAACGAATTATTGAGAGGAGCATAAATGGATAAAAATTGCAATGCTCAAAAATTTTCAGATGATTTAATAAATATAGAGTAATTTATATGGCAGTTTATGGAAAAACATGGTGGGGCCAAAAATGGCTTGAAACATTTAATGATATTGACGATGAGAATCGTTTGCCAAGGGGGCGAACTTATGCAAATACTGGACGGGCGCATGATATTAAAATTCAAGGAAATATTGTCACTGCTAAGGTTAGTGGCTCAAGACCTTCTCCTTATAAAGTAAAAATTACTTTTGAAGAATTTGATAAAGTCATAAAAGAAAATTTAAAGAAGATTATTAGCAATTCTCCTCTTATCTTATCTCAGCTACTCAATAAAAAATTGCCTCTGCAAATAGTCAAAAAGCTTGAACAAGCTAAAATTAAGCTTTTTCCATCTAGTTGGCGAGAAATTGAAGCAAGTTGCAGCTGTCCGGATTGGGCGATGCCGTGCAAGCATATAGCCTCAGTCATTTACTTGCTATGTGCGCAGATTGATAAAAATCCCTTTACGCTTTTTGAAGTGCACAATTGCGATTTACTGAATTTAATCAGTGATTATAGCGACGGCCACATAAACGAACTGCAAAAAATAATAACTATAGAGCAAATCTTTAAAAGTTTTGAAGAGGTAGCAACGCAAACAAATACAGATTTGACAATAGATTTATCCAAGATTTCCAATCTTATGAAATGCATTGTTACAATACTGGACAATGCCCCGCCTTTTTATGATAAAAATTTTCGTGATACTTTGGAAGTGGTTTATAAATATTGGCAAACTCATGCTCATATAGATCAAAAGTGGAGTGATTTTGATATTAAACTTACTAAAAAAGGCCTAAATAATACAAAATATAAACTTTCTGAAGAGGAAATATTCTTAGTAAAGTGGGGTCATCCAGAAGCATTAGATACTATAGGCCTAGAGGTAGATGAAAATTATTCAATAAAGGTTAGCGTGTATGAATCCCGCAGCATTTTGGCGCCACAAAAAGAAGATACACGCAATGTGGTGAAATTCCTAGACGCGCTTCCTAATGCCTTGCTGCACAAAATGTGTCCAAAAATAAGGTTTCTTCATATACTATATCAATATACAGTTGCTTTGTTAGAGAGGTCAGCTATTACTCCGCAGATCCTGCAAAATAAACAAGAAATGACATTGATAAGGTGGATCCCAGCCTTATTTGATAAGAGTGTTAAGGATATTTATGTGCAGTTATGTGGTGCATGTCCAGAAGATCTAATAACTTATAATGGACAAAAAATATCCGCTAATGAGCAAATAAAAACCGCAGTTTCTTGGATAGTATCTGAGCTCATTTATAATAACTTACCATCCAATTTAGCTCATCAGGAGTCTTTGGATGTATTTCAGTTATTTTTCTGTGGAAAAAAACTACATTTTAAAAATTTTACAGACAAGGAGACTCCGAACTCTATTAATCAATGGCTATCAAAATTATATATCGCAGAAAGAGGGCATAAGCTATATTTAAAGATTGAAGAGCAAAAAGAGTCGTTTGAGCTTGCAGCTCAAGTCTTATTATCTAACGATAGCGCCCCTGTCAGCATAAAAAAAGCGCTGCAAACTGATAAGCTGGAAGTAAAGCTTGAAATTTTATCTGACCTTTCTCTTATTGCAGATTATTTGCCAGAATTTGATCTAATGATTGAAGGCTCATCAAATGCTCGTTTTAGCCTTGATGATTTTGCGCCATTATTTTTAGGTATATTGCCAGCATTGCAAGCGATTGGGGTCATTGTTGTTCTTCCAAAATCTTTACATAAAATTTTGAAACCCAAAATCAATTTAGCTCTCAAAACAAAAGAAAAAATTGTAGATGATAGGCATAGCTTCTTATCGCTGGAAAATCTGTTGGAGTTTAATTGGGAAATTGCTATTGGCGATCAAGCAATATCGATCGAAGAGTTTAAAAATATGCTTAAACAATCAGGCCAGATTGTAAAAGTAATGGATAAGTACATTTTGCTAGACGAAAAAGAAGTCGCCGAACTCCTAAAACAAATAGAAAAATTACCAGAGTATTTATCACAAGAATATTTGTTACAGGCTATGCTTGCTGAAGAAATTGATAACGCAGTAGTCAGTATTGATAATAACTTGAAAAAATTGGTGCAATCATTTAATAAATATCAACAATTGCCTGTTCCAAATAACCTCAAAGCCTGTTTACGTCCTTATCAAGAGCGTGGTTTCAATTGGCTTATTCAAAATATTCATTCTTCTTTTGGCAGCATATTAGCAGATGATATGGGACTTGGAAAAACTATCCAGGTTATTGCTGTGGTTTTGTACTTAAAAAATAACGGATTTTTTACAATCGGACATCGAGTGCTTATTGTGGCTCCCACGGGACTGTTAAGCAATTGGGAGAAAGAATTTAAAAAGTTTGCACCAGATATTGCAATATGCTTATATCATGGAAATAAGCGAGAATTATCAGAAGAATGCGATGTGGTACTTACATCTTATGGTTTAGCTCGAAGCGATAAAAAAGAATTAAACAAAATGAAATGGTGCGTTCTTGTTATCGATGAAGCTCAAAATATAAAGAATCCTTATTCTGAGCAAACAAAAGCCATAAAATCGATAGATGCTATGCATAAAATAGCCATGAGTGGAACGCCTGTTGAGAATAGATTGCTCGAATATTGGAGTATCTTTGATTTTACAAATAAAATGTATCTTGGTACGCTGAAACAATTTAAAGATCGTTATGCTTCCCCAATAGAGAAAGAACGTAATGAAGGTGCCCTGGATCGATTTAGGAAAGTTACAGCACCATTTATGCTGCGGCGTTTAAAAAGCGACAAAAGCATTATTGTAGATTTACCAGATAAAATAGAAACTAACCGTTATTGCCAGCTAACTCCTGAGCAAGCGGCTTTATATCAAAAGGTTGTTGATAACTCCATGAAAAAGATCGAAACGTCGGAAGCTATCGAGCGCAAAGGACTTGTTCTTCAATTAATTAACGCTCTCAAACAAATATGTAATCATCCCTCGCAATTTGTTAAAAAACAAAAGAAAATATCATTTGAAGAATCAGGTAAAATGGTGATGCTGGAAGAGATATTGTCAGAAATTGATAACCTAGGAGAGAAATGCCTCATCTTTACACAATACGTAGAAATGGGGAATATTCTTATCAAACTTCTTGCAGAAAAAATGAATATAAAGTCACCATTTTTGCATGGTGGGGTATCCCGGTCAATGAGAGATAAAATGGTAAATGATTTTCAAGATCCTATGTCAAATACAAGGTTTTTTATTATCTCGCTTAAAGCTGGGGGAACAGGGCTTAATCTTACTGCTGCAAACCATGTGATCCATTATGATTTATGGTGGAACCCTGCTGTTGAAAACCAAGCTACGGACAGAGCATATCGTATAGGTCAAAAACGCAATGTTATAGTGCATCGATTCATTACTGCCGGCACATTTGAAGAGCGTATTGACGAAATGATAAAAAGCAAAAAAGAACTTGCAAATCTCAGTATCAGCACTGGAGAAAACTGGATAACAGAGATGACAACTGCAGAAATAAAAGCACTTGTAGATTTAAAAAATGTACAGTAAGCATCCGTAATACCCTAAAAAATAAGACCAGTTGATGGCGGTTCAGGCCCGGGGGCGTGAACGGATACAAATTATCTATGGCAGAGGCTATGAAGGTTTTGTCTTATGTACGAGCCTCTCAATTCTCTATAAAAAAACCCCGAGTTCTTTTACAAGGTACTTTTTTGCTTTATTACTTAGCAGATTATAAGTCGTATCGTAAATCTTTCTGTAGTAGTTACTAAGGTATGTAAGCTCATCCTTATTTATAAGATCAAAATCTATTAGGTGGCTACAATAAGGTACTAAAGTTAGTTGTTCAAATTCCAAAAAGCCAGGGTACTGAGAATTTGTAACAAATTGTAAATTTTCTATTCTTATGCCAAAGTCACCATTTTGATAATATCCTGGTTCATTTGAAAATATCATATTCTCTCTTAAACCATATTTTAAACTATATAAGCTAATTGATGCGGGCCCTTCGTGCACAGAAAGACAATTACCTACTCCATGGCCAGTGCCGTGGCCATAATCTTTGCCATTATTCCACAAATATTGTCTTGCTAGTATATCTAAATGACCCCCTTTTATACCTTCAGGAAATTTAATATTTGCAAGAGCTATATGGCCCTTTAATACATTAGTATAGTTTATTTTATGTTCTTGTGCCGGCTTACCTATTGCAACTGTACGTGTAATGTCAGTAGTGCCCCCAAGATAATGAGCGCCCGAATCAATTAACAATAGCCCTTCCTTTTGTACTTTAGAGCAATTTTGCTTCGACGCCCTGTAATGCGTTTTAGATCCATTAGCATTAAAGCCCACAATAGGCGCAAAACTATCCATTAAATAAGATGGGTGCTGCGCGCGTAATTCTGTTATTTTAATACCAAGTTCATATTCATCTAACCCGTAAACATTATCTTCTAACCATGTAAGAAATTCTATGACGCTTATAGCATCTAAAATATGTGCGTTTTTTGCGCCCATTATTTCCTTGGAATCTTTTAAAGCACGCATTAGCAATATAGGGTCCTGAGTAAGAATGCGCAGATCATGGGGAATCTTTGACTGTAAATATATACTAGAATCTGCTGGCACTAATATTTTATGCTCTAATTTTGTACAAAAATTTTCAACCTCCTCTAGATTTTGTACTTCTATCATCATCTCAGATAAGCATGTTAAATCTCTTTTGGCGGTAAATAACACTACTCTATCTAAATCAACATACATATGGGACAGCATAATAGGAGAAAATTCACTATCATATGCTCGTATATTTAAGAGCCAGCAAACAGATTCTGGGGCAAAAATCATCATAGCTTTAGCATTATTGCTATCTATAAATTCCCGTAATTTTTGTATTTTGCTCGCACTACTCTCTCCGCTATATTCTTCCTGATATATAAAAGGAGTAGTAGCAGGAGGAGGGGGCTTATTTGCCCATATTTGATCTACTAAATCAGAGTCTATAATTTGTAATACTAGCTCTTCAAAAATAGATAGATTAGTACTAGAAAATAGTTTTGGATTATATCCAAAGTTACCACTAGTTTTGAGTGCGCTGAAAATAGTCCGAATATTTTTGAGGTCATATATTTCATTTTCTGCAAAATATTCCTTGGCAGCATGAGTATATCTTGAATCAGTTATAAAAACTATTCTATCTACACATACCACCAAATAGCCATTAGAGCAATTAAATCCCGAAATAAACTCAAGCCTTCTATTACTTAATGGGGGATATTCGTTTAAAAATTCATCCGAAGTTGGTATTATATATCCGTATAAACCCTGCTTAATTATTAAATCTCGAAGCTGCGCAATTTTATACTTCATTTATTTTTATTATGTAATTGGATATAAAGTAGTCCTTTTACGCCAATAAAACTCAAAAAAGCGTATAAAATTGCAATATCTATATAATGGTTATAAGCCTTAAAAGAAGATAAGCACGCAATTAACAAAGCTGAAATAGAATTAATCTGACTGAGTATTATTAGCTTCTCGCTAGAGTTAGTGCTGATAACTAGTATTAGCGAATAGATAAATAATATTAGACTTAAAAATATCATGTAATATATAATCATAGTTATACCTATAGCAAACTTATAGTAAGAAAATTAAGTATTTTTCGCATATGGGTAGTGACTTTAGCGAATTTCAAATTGTAATTCTTCAGTATTAGGCTGGGCAAAGTCGGCTATTATAGTTTCGCCTGCTACAGTTGTTTGACCTACAAAAACTTGTAGTTTAGTATTTAAAGGTAAATATATATCTACTCTTGAGCCAAATCTTATAATACCAAATCTTTGGCCAGCTTTGACACTTATAGATTCTTCCAAGTCGCATATTATTCTTCTAGGTATAAATCCAGCTATTTGAACAAATCCAATTTTCCTCCCTTCGCTATTTTCCATGAGTATAGATTGACGTTCGTTATCTTCGCTGGATTTATCTAGCGAGGCATTAGAAAAGCTTCCAGGATTATAATGAAGCTTCAAAATTTTACCATCAGCAGGTATTCTATTTACATGAACATTGAGTAAATTTAGTACAATACTAACTCTAACCATCTCTTCTGGTATTGCTAATTCTTGAGGAGGCTTGGTTGTAACTATATTTTGAATAATACCATCCGCAGGGCTCAGAACAAAATTCTTACCTATAGGAGCAACTCTTTCTGGATTTCGGAAAAAATATGCGCACCATACTGTTGCAAAAAAACATATTAATCCTACAGCATGATTTGTAGAGCCAAGTAAAAAAGTAATGGAAGCTCCTATACAAATGAATATATAACCATCTTTATGAATTGCTTTCGCCCAATCTGGATAATTTTTGAACATATATAACCTCATTATTAAATTTAAAATTTACAAAATATATGGTATCATAAGAAACCCGATGGTGAAAACCATCTGCTACATAGTGTATTATTGTATAATCTGAATACAGAGCAAGGAAAAAGAACCTTGATAACAAGAGAATATACTATTATTTGCAAAAGGTAAGAATTTTTGCAAAAAATAAATTAAAATGATGGCGTATCTATATGATAAAAGAATTAAATACATATATAAATTATCCGAAATTAGTTGAGGATGCGATGAAAGAGATAGTAAAAAAGCTACTCAAGCAAGCTGTAGTAGAGGGTTTACAGGGGTCTCATTATTTTTTACTAACATTTTTAACGAGAGTAAAAGGTGTAGTTCTCTCTAATAGGCTTATCAAAAAATATCCTAGCGAAATGACTATCATACTTCAGCATCAATACGAAGACCTTCAGGTGACAGATACCACTTTATCAGTAAGGCTAAGTTTTGATGGTATAAAAGAGACAGTTACTATCCCAATTTCAGCCCTTACCGCCTTTGTTGATCCTAGTACAAGATTTGCATTACAATTTCACCCATCTCTTGACGATGAAAATGATACTAAAACAGCTAAAGATCAAGAGGAGGAAGAAGTGAATTCTAACGTGATTAGTTTAGATAAATTTCGTAAAAAGAAAAAGTAGATAGAAACAGCAAAATTTTAGTTAGTATTATAATAGTCTTATAAAAAATTCTATAAGCGCTGGTGGATGATTTGCCATAATTATCATAATTCTTGACTATTTTACTAATAGTTTTATTATGCATTCTTAGGCAAGAATTGTAGTAAGCACCCGTAGCTCAATTGGATAGAGTATATGACTACGGATCATAAGGTTAGGGGTTCGACTCCTCTCGGGTGCGCCAAACACTTTCTGGGCAGAATCGCGAGAAATAGTATATAAGATTTAAATTTTAAATGGGTATATTAGATGTTTAATACAAAAAACTCTTACGGATTAATCGCAAAATTATTTCACTGGGTAACTGCTTTAATAGTTATTTCAATGATTTGCGTAGGCTATTACATGACAAGTCTAGATTCAGGTGCGGATAAAGTCTATATCTATAAAATGCACAAAGCATCAGGAGTTTTATTACTGATTATTATATTAACTAGATTAATATGGAATAGTTTGAATGTAAGAGTAGAAAGCAGCAAAAGTGCTCCTTACTGGCAGGTAGCTGCTGCAAAATTAAATTTTAAGGTACTTTATTTAATGAGCTTATTAATGCCAATTACAGGAATCTCAATGTCTTTATATCATGGTAAAGCAATAGACTTTTTCTCTATTTGGACGATAGAGGCTTTTACTCCCAATAAATCTATCGCAGATCTTGCGAAGGAAATGCATAGTGGATTTGTAGTATTGTTGATTATTTCTATTACTTTACATATTCTTGGGGCTTTATATCATCATTTTATCCTTAAAGATAGAACTTTAATCAGAATGATTAAAAAATAGTAATATGTATTCTAAGTTTTATGTAATACAAATAAACA
>JANRMA010000063.1:0-9607 GCA_033762035.1 Rickettsiaceae bacterium | reverse complement strand
TATCGAGTAATCATATGGAGAAAAATGAAGTTTTGCCTAATTATTATACGAGGCAATCTATAGAGCAGATATTCGGATTCGCTAAGTCTCAAAATGATTTATTGCCATTGAGAGTACATTCAGACGAGGCGGTGCGGGGGTATTTATTTCTAAGTTTTATTGGGCTAATATTATTTGTGAAAGTCAGACAACAACTTAAGGATAATTTTACTGTGCAGCAGGCGCTAGTAATTTTGCGCAATTTAAAAGCAAAAATATTTGACGATAAGATAATTTTGACTGAATTGTCAAAAACACAAAAATCGGTTCTGGCCTTATTAAACTGTACAGTGCCCATATAAATGGGAATTTAGTTTCAACTGGTCCTATTTTGGGAGGGGATTACGGATTACCTGTCTGTCAGGTACGTGAACGGTGACCTATCTGGCAGTATATTTTAACTTTTACAAGAAATATTTGTAATCAGTGTTCGTAAATAACGTAGGATTTTAGCGTCAAGTCCTAAATTCTTAGATGCCCATTTTTTAATCCAAGGCTCAGCTAAATGCCACATATTTACATCTGAAGCAAGTATAGTACCAATACCTTCTAGTACTATTATAGTCTTTTGCAACATTATCAGTTGAGGCTGGGTTTGCATACCAAAAGAAGAGGTAATCTTCTGTAGATTTTCTAGTAAATGACCAACAGAGATTAAATTTGCGGCTCTATTAATAATTGGCTCCCCAACTATTCTGCAAGCAATGGCAAATTCATGCAGATTAACATTTTCAGGTATAAAACCTATTTCTTTATGTATCTCTGCAACTCTATAATAATTTTTGGTAATTAAGCAGTAAAGTATTTCGGCGATTGCTAGCCTATCTCTTTCGGATAAAAAACTTACTATGCCGAAATCTAAAAAAGCCACCTTTCCTTCTTGCGTAATTAATATATTGCCAGGATGAAGGTCCGCATGAAAGCACCCATCCCTAAAAGCCTGATTAAAAAATGCGACAGAAAGTTTTTGCAAACAAAGCTTTACATCAAGTTGTGCTTCTAGCAAAGAATTTTTATCATAAATCGATATTCCATCTATCCACTCCAAAACCAAGACTTTAGAAGAAGTATAGCTCCAATATACCTTTGGAATTTTTACTGTTGCATCATTTGCAAAATTATCAGAAATCGATGAGCAGTAAGCAGCTTCGTTTTTAAAATCCATCTCCTGATTCATTACTTTTTCAAAAATAAGTACGGATTCTATAAGTTTAATATTGCGCAAATCAGAAAATATGCGCTGCAAAATATAAGCTAAAGACTTTAATACTAATATATCTTTTTTGTATAAAGAATACACATCAGGGCGCAAAACTTTTACTGCTACATGCTCATCATTCTTTAGGGTAGCCTTATAAACTTGGGCTATTGATGCTGAAGCTATTTCTTTATCCGCAAAATCAGCAAATATCGAATCTATACTAGCCCCTAACTCGCTTTCTATAATTTTCTTTGCTAGCTTTGTATCGAAAGAAGAAATATTATCTTGCAATTTACGAAGTAATTCTGCTGTATTATTGCCTATAATATCTGGTCTGGTAGATAAAGTTTGGCCAAATTTTATAAAAACAGGGCCTAATTTTTCTACTGACTTAGCTAGGTTGAATTTTTTTTGATTATGAATAAAAAGTGTATAAATTGGAGCGAATAATAGACTTATTAAGTTAATAGTGCGATTTTCTAAGGCTCGGCTCAAATATGCAAAAAGGCCAAATTTGGCAAGCCTGCGTATAAAAAATAAAGTAGCAAAAAAGCTATAAATTAATTTCATTTTTTATACGCAGAATGAATAGCAACTATTCCGCAAGAAAGTTTTCTATAAGAACTATGCTCAAATCCGCATTTTTTGATTAGAGCAAGAAATTCTTCTGCAGAGTAAAATCTTTCAATACTATCTACTAGATATTGATAAGAGGCACGATCTCCTAGCAAGGCTCCAAGATTAGGTATGTAATACTTTGAATAAAGACCGTAAATTCCAGATAAGAAAGGATTATCAACCTTACTAAATTCTAAACATAAAAATCTACCGCCGGGTTTTAGTACTCTGAAAGCTTCTTTTAAGCTTTGCTCTATATTTGCAAAATTTCTGACCCCATATGCTACCAGATAAGACCCAAAAGATTCGGAAGCAAAAGGTAGGGATTCAGCCGGCGCGCATACGTAGTTAACATTTAGCAAATTATTCTCATAATGTTTTATCCTGGCTTTTGATATCATATCTACATTAAGATCGCATAAGGTAATTTGGGGTAGTAAATCTGTATCTAAACTATTTTGGTGAATTTGGGGCGCTATATTCAACAAATTCTTAGCCTCTGCAAATAGGCTAATGTCATGATTTTCGCCATTCTGGATACAGAAATATTTATATAAATTTAATGAAATATCTCCTGTACCTCCGGCCATATCTAATATAGGCTCAGAAAAATCTATAGATTCTGAACAAAAACTGCCTTTCCACAGCCGATGAACACCGAAACTCATTAAATCATTCATGAGATCGTATTTATCCGATACTTTAGAGAATAAACTATTTACTAAATGCTCTTTGGTGCGGTGGTCTACTGTTTGAGCTCCAAACAAACTATCTATATGCATCTTCTTCTCTTCATCTTTTGACATAATTGTTATAAATAAGAAAAATATCATCTGATATAAGCTTTGTCACTAGATTATTGAAAAAGAATGAGTTGTGCCAATATTCATTTTTAAATGATTCAATGGATTTATTCTTACGAATGGTATAATAATTAAGCTTGCTTAATATCTGCTACATATGCGGCCCGGCCACGAGTCTTGCGCGTGGGGTTTTTACGATGAACTTAATATTTCGTCTTAAAACTTATGATTTTTTGCTTTTGTCTGCGTTCTTAAGTTTGGGTCTTTGGGTAATAATTTCATCTACAACCCCAAATTCCTTTGCCTCTTTTGGGTCCATAAAATTATCTCTCTCTAAAGCCTGATAAATTGTTTTGATATCCTGATTAGTATGTTTTTCATAAATAGAATTAATCAAAGATTTTATCTTGAGCATTTCTTTCATATGAATTTCAGCATCAGTTGCCTGTCCATGAAATCCCCCGCTAGGCTGGTGCAACATTACTCTTGCATGAGGCAATATAAAACGTTTTTTTGGAGCGCCTGCAGCAAGTAGCAAAGAACCCATAGAACAAGCCTGACCCATACATAAAGTAGAAACATCGGGTTTTATATATTGCATAGTATCATAAATTGATAAGCCCGCGGTTACAACTCCCCCAGGGGAATTTATGTACATATTAATATCTTTATCTGGATTATCCGCCTCTAAGAAAAGTAACTGAGCTACAATTACTGAGGCCATATGATCTTCAATCGGCCCATAAACAAATATTACCCTCTCTTTTAAAAGCCTTGAATATATATCATAAACTCTCTCGCCTCTGCCTGTTTGTTCAATAACTATAGGTACGTATGCCATATGCCTCTTTGATTTTTCTATTAATAATATATCTTTAAAAATCTATAATTCAAAATTTATTTGCATCTCCGGTAATAAATATGCTTCTGTGTTATCATTTATACTTGCTATAAAAGGTAATTTAGCTATCACCTGAATATTATATTTATCAGCAAGTCCTTGTGCATATGATAAACCAAAAGGATAAATAATATAAGAATCTTGGGTCTTCATATAACTCATATTTTCTATTAACCAAAATTTTGAAATACTAGTTTTTTTATATAAATCAATTGCTCTTTCAACGTCAATTATAGATATTTTATCCGGGATAGTCACCAAGATCACTCCGGATATTTTGCAAAAATTTTGTATACTTAAATGAATATCCCCGGTTCCTGGTGGCATATCTATAATCAAATAATCTAATTCGCCCCATAATGTGCCAAGTAATAGTTGATTTATAGCTTTACTTAGCATTGGCCCTCGCCAGGCAAGAGCAGAGCCCTGGGGCACTAAAAATCCGATCGAAGATATTTTTATGCCGTTATGCATTATAGGCTCAAAATTTTGCTCTTGGAGTTTAGGGCTTTCGTTTTCTAAACCAAATAAAGTAGGTATTGAGGGTCCGTAAATATCTGCGTCCATCAAGCCTACTCTCAAATTTTTGCTAGCTAATTGCCTTGCCAGTAAACTAGAAACTGTAGATTTGCCAACACCACCTTTACATGAGGCAACTAGTATGATGTTATTGATTTTTGCCAAATTACTAACAGAAGCTTTACTCACCAATCTATCTTTTTTTCTTTGGTAGATTTAGCGGCTTCTTCTGGTGCATCTTTAGTAGCATTTCTATAATCATGAGTTTTTGCTTCTATTTCTTGCTCTTTTTCTGCGCTTATATCCTCTCCTTTCAAAACTTTTGCTATCTGATCTCCAGTTAAAGTTTCATACTCGATTAATGCATTTGCTAATCTATGTAATTCATCCATCTTCTCAGTTAAAGTTTTTGCGGCTGTTTTATGCCCCTTGTCTATTAAATTTTTGATTTCTTGGTCTATCAGATCACGAGTTTTGACAGAAACTGATCTAGATTCTCCATGAGGATTTCTAGGATCTGCCCCAAAATATATCGGGCCTACTTTGTCACTCAGGCCCCATTCTGTAACCATAGCGTTTGCATAAGCTGTTGCCTGTTGTATATCGGATGAAGCTCCGGATGTAACTTTATCATACCCATAAATAATTTCTTCAGCAACTCTGCCTGCCATAAAAACTGCAATCTTGGACTCAATATGAGCGCGCGATATAGAATTTGTATCATGTTCTGGTAATGTCATTACCATACCAAGAGCCCTTCCTCTTGGAATAATAGTAGCTTTATGTATAGGATCAGAATTTTTGGAATAAAATCCTACAATAGCGTGTCCAGCTTCATGATATGCCGTCATTTTCTTCTCCTCTTCTCTAAGAATCTTGGAATTTCTTTCTGGGCCCATTAATATTTTATCTTTTGCTTCTTCGAGATCGCGCATATCGATCATACGCTTATTCTTTTTAGCAGCAAGAAGAGCGGCCTCATTAACGAGATTTGCAAGCGCAGCTCCAGAGAATCCTGGAGTACCCCTAGCAATAACTCTTAAATCTACCTTACTTGAATCATATTGCACTTTTCTCATATGGACCGCAAGTATTTGCTCTCTGCCTGCAATATCGGGATTATCCACTGTAATCTGCCTATCAAATCTTCCAGGGCGAAGTAATGCTTTATCTAAAACATCCGGCCTATTAGTAGCAGCAACAATTACAATACCTTCGTTAGACTCAAACCCATCCATTTCTACAAGAAGTTGGTTAAGCGTTTGCTCTCTTTCGTCATTACCTCCGCCTATGCCTATACCTCTATGCCTTCCTACTGCGTCTATCTCATCTATAAATATTATACAAGGAGCAGATTTTTTTGCCTGCTCGAACATATCCCTCACTCTACTTGCTCCAACTCCAACAAACATCTCTACAAAATCAGAGCCAGAAATGCTAAAAAATGCTACATTTGCTTCTCCTGCAATAGCTTTTGCAAGCATTGTTTTACCTGTACCTGGAGGTCCAAAAAGTAGGCATCCCTTAGGAATCTTACCTCCAATTCTATGGAATTTTTGTGGATCCTTTAAAAATTCTACTATTTCGTAAAGTTCGCCTTTTGCCTCATCTATGCCTGCTACATCTTTAAAGGTAACTTTTTTCCCTTTATCTGCAAGTAGCTTAGCTTTAGATTTCCCAAATCCCATAGCCTTACCCGCTCCTCCCATTTGACGCATGAAGAAGATCCACACTCCTATGAATAATAGCATTGGAAACCAAGAAATTAATATTGAGGCAAGCGTATTCATTTTTGTTTCAAGAGGCACTACTTCAATAGAAGCTCCGGCATCGTATAATTTTTCTAGCAAATTAGGGTAGTCTAGAGCATATGTGGTAAAAACAATACCGTCTGTAGTACGCCCCTCTATAGTCCTACCAGAAATTTTTATACCTGCTACTTGTTTTGCGTCCACGTATGATACAAAATCGGAAAAGCTAATATTTTTACCTTGAGTAGAGGTAGTATCAAATTGCGCTAAATTAAATAGCGCAACAAAAACTACAATTATTATAATCCAGATAAATACAAAGCGGGAATTTTTCATAAAGAACATCACATAATAAATTTACAGTCGAATTCTATTTCAGAAGAGACCGGTTGGCAATTATATATATGGGGTATTGCTTCTAATTTTTCAAGAGAAAAAATGCCCGGCATTGAAAATAATATAAATTTTTTTATATTTCTTGGCATTTGATTATTGAAATCTAATATATCAGGTCTATTTTTTATTAAATTTTCAATTATATTTTTATCTATTTTTTTCACTACGTAGGAATTGAAATTTGTAATTACAAATCTATTATCCCAAATTCCATCTTCGAATAAATCCTGCGGATAATCATTTTTGCCAAATTCTCGAAATATATAAGCCTTAAAGTCTTTGTCATTATTAGAATAAGCTATTTTACAACCAAGCAAGGTTTTAGTTTTGGCGTAAAATATCGCATCATCTATAATTGCTAAAGATTCTAATCTTATATCTTTATCTCTTCTGCCTACTGCCTGAAAAATATACCTAAGTATAGAGAATCTATTTTCTTTAGTATATGACTTAAAACTTTGTAAATCTAAAATACCATAACCCAAGATTTCTAAGCTAAAGCATTGATTTAATAGATCCTGCGATAATTGCTTCAAACTACTGGAAATACGTTTGATATTCTCAAAAGAGGTGGCAATTCGTTTAATATCACTTAATTCTAATAATTTTAATGCAATAGGCCTAATTCTGTTTCTAAGATATTTTGGCTGAGAATTAGATGAATCTTCCCACCACGTAACTTTTTTTTCAGTCAGATATTCTTGCAAATCTTTTTTTGTCAAATTTAGCAAAGGTCTTATAAATTTGATATCTGAAATAATATTTAATTCCGGAATCAAATAGCTATAGATACCAGACCCATGCGCAAGGCTAATAAGCACTTGCTCTAATTGATCCTCCAGAATATGTCCAGTCAAAGCTATATTACAACCGTTTTCCTTGCACCATTTAGTAATAAGATTATAACGCGCATTTCTTGCTTTTGACTGAATTGCGCTAGTAATTTTTGGATGATTCCAATCTAAAATATGATGTTCTATTTTTATTTTTTTACAAAATACTGATAATTCTTGTAACTGACTTGTAGAATCTTCTCGTAATTTATGATCTACAGAAACAGCGATAATTTTAGTCTGACTTAAAGATAATTTGAACTCTATAGCGTCAATTGCTGATGGCTTTGAAATTTGTTTATTATATATAATCCATTCTTGTATTAATAATAAAAGAGCTAATGAGTCAGACCCACCTGACAAACAAATTACAATCTTACTCTCATTTAATAAATCTGGATACCTAGAGAGTTCCGTGCAAAAATTTTTAAAAACTTTTTCTGACAAATTAGCGCTCTAGAATTTTATACTATAATTATAGATGATTTTAGTCTGTACTATGTTCTTTTTCAAATCTTTCGTGTCTTTCTTGGGCTTCCACGCAAAGAGTTGCAACGGGACGCGCTTCTAGTCTTCTTATACCTATATTTTCTCCTGTTTCTTCGCAATAGCCGTATGTGCCACTTTCTATTCTATCAAGAGCGTCATCAATTTTATCAATTAATTTTTTATATCTACCTCTAGTTCGAAGCTCAAGAGCTGTATCGCTTTCTATCGAAGCTCTATCGTTTATATCGGGCTCTTTCCAGGTCTCTTCTTTTAGATGCGCTAGAGTATCTCTAGATTCTGTGATCAATTCATTTTTCCATGCTAGCAATTTTAGCTTAAAATATTCTAATTGATATTCGTTCATATATTCTTCAGATTCTGAAGGGGCATAACCATGCGGCAAAGTGAATTTTGTCATCAGATCCATTTTTCAAATAATTATCATAATATATTATATATATCAAATATTCTGCAAGAAAAAATTCTTAAACATCTTGGTATATGTAAATTTGGTGTTGCAGATAATCACAATAATTATTAAAAGCTCGGCAATGTAACAAATTTTTAATAGATAATATAAATAAAAAGATGTAGAATATAATTTCTTGTTAACGAATAATTGTAAGAGGGCATATGTCAAAAACAGATACAGCACAAGAATTTGCGGAACTCAAAATTAGAGGCAAAGTTGTGCAACTACCAATATTCAAGGCGTCTATTGGTCAGGATGTTATCGATATAAGTAAATTATACGGTCAGACTCAATGTTTTACATACGACCCTGGCTTTTTGTCAACAGCAGCCTGCGAATCTAAAATAACCTATATCGATGGTGACAACGGCATTTTAAGACATAGAGGCTACGATATTACAACTCTTGCAGAAAAATGTAATTATTTGGAAATAGTATATCTTCTTTTTTATGGAGAATTGCCGGGTAAAAAGGCCTTTGAAGATTTTAGAAATAATATTTGTCATCATACAATGGTTAGCGAGCAACTTAATAGCCTTATTGGAGGCTTTAGACATTCGGCTCACCCTATGGCGATAGTTTTAAGCGCATTCGGCTCACTATCTTCTATTTATCATGATGTTTTAAATATTAATGACCCAGCCCAAAGAGAGTTAGCTGCAATTAGAATGGTAGCAAAAATTCCTACCATATCAGCTATGGCTTATAAATATTCTACGGGACAGCCATTTATGTATCCGAAAAATGAGCTAGAATATTCAGAAAATTTCTTATATATGCTTTTTGGAACTCCCTGCGAGGAATATAAAATAAACCCAGTTCTTGCCAAAGCTTTAAATAAAATTTTCATTCTTCATGCAGATCATGAGCAAAATGCATCAACATCTACAGTTCGTACCTCTGGATCTTCTGGGGCTAATCCTTTTGCATGTATTAGTGCTGGTATTGCATCTTTATGGGGGCCTGCTCATGGAGGGGCGAATGAAGCAGTAATTAATATGCTTAAAGCTATTGGGGATGTAAAAAATATACCTCATTTTGTTGAAAGGGCTAAAAATAAGGATGATTCTTTCAGATTAATGGGATTTGGACATAGAGTATATAAAAACTACGATCCAAGAGCCGCTGTTCTTAAAGAAGAATGTAAAAAAGTTCTTACTGAATTAGGTCAGTTAAATAACCCGTTACTACAAATAGCAACGGAACTCGAAAGAATTGCCCTAAGTGATCAATATTTTATCGAAAGAAAATTATATCCTAATGTAGATTTTTATTCTGGTATAATATATGAGGCCATGAAAATACCTTCTCAATTATTTACAGTAATGTTTGCAATAGCAAGAACATCTGGATGGATGGCGCAATGGCTTGAAATGCATAATGATAAAAATTACAAAATTACCCGCCCAAGACAGTTATATTTAGGACATGCGGAAAGAAGCTTTGTTGAAATGGAAAAAAGATAAACTAGGCCTATATGTTTCAGCTCAAGACAGAGCCTTTACAAATACTGGCCGACTGAATCTAAAAATAGCTTTGCCCTGACGGAATCTGGGGATTTAAAAAAATCCTCTTTTGATTGAGA
>JANRMA010000062.1:0-3320 GCA_033762035.1 Rickettsiaceae bacterium | reverse complement strand
ATTGAACAGAATATATCTTCCAGGAGCGTCATATAATTACCTTTTACTTTGAACATAAAATTAGTAATTTATTGCGCTCCGATATAAAAGCAAGAATATTTTGTAAATAAAGTCCTTTGTATACAAGGCTTGCAAGAGTTTCTTACGTCAAACTGAGGTTACATTAACAACATATCTGACAGTCAAAACTTAACTGACAGTCAGAATATGTAAAATCATACCAATGTCAGATCAAATCTTGACTTCTAGAAATATAGCTTGGTATGCATAATGCCTCCTTTAGTAGCCAGAAATTCTAGGTAATACAAGATAAATTTGCTTGCGGGTAGAATTTATTGCTCAAAATACTACCGCGCTTGTAAAAATATCGCACTAACTAATATAAGCATTTTAATTTTAATCAATTAAATAAGAAAAGTTAAAAAATTATTGTTATAAACCATAATAAAATATACAATAAATATATATTTTAACTATATAATTAAGGATTTTGATATGAAAGAAAAAGAGAGGCTCACGCAAGGCCTAATTTCTCAAAAAAAATTTAATTTTAATCTGAATGATATGTATCTGATTTGGTTCTCGAAAGATCCAAGTATTTTTTTAAATCCAGAAAATCAATTGCGTTTAGTAAGTTTACGCGCTAAACATCCTAGCAAAAAAATATCCTTACTCTATAGTTCTGCGCTCCAAAATCCCGAGACTACAGAGCAAATGCACCAATTTTGCACAAGACATAATATTTACCCAGTTGATTTTGAGTTAATAAGACAAACAGAAGGGCTAGACGCCCAAGAATACGATATATTAAACCTAGCTAAGCATGAGCTTGATAATTGGACGAATGGTAACAGAGGGGGAAATCCAGCTGCTGCATCAGATATATTAAGATGGAGCAAAGCAGTTGCGCAAACATGCGGAACGGTTTACGTGGACTTCGATAAATCAGAAGCATTTCGAAATGCTTTTGACGAGGCTCAAAAACTTGGTATTCGTACAAAACACATAGAGGAATTAGAAGATTTTGGTAGTATATCTTCTTCAGTTCCAATAATAATGTCAGATTCGAATAATGATTTTATTGCATTCCCAGTGAAAGAAAATGGTGAGATTGAAGAAGAGGCGATAAAAATCATAGAGGAATTTCAAAAAACTATAATAGAAAATTATAGAATAATGAATAACGCAACAAATAATATAGACAAAGAGATAGAATTATATTCTAGAATGTCTAATGCTTATCCTACCGATCGCGCAGAGTCATTCCAAAATCTGTATATTAAATATAAAAATCAAAATTCTAATAGTCCAGAAAATTTATCATTAACAGGATATAGATCTTTTGTGCATCAAGCTTATAATCCTATAGATGAATTACGCTTAATTATAAATAACTCTCCAGAATCTATTAGTAGAGTGCTAGGAGAGAAATTTCCTGACACTTCTACCCTAAGTAGAACATTGCTAGAAGAGGGATTGCCAGATACTCTTAACCTCATGGGACAAGATATCGCTACATACCTTCCTAGCATGCATAATTTTAGCCAAGAAACCTATGCAACAGCAGAATATATGCGTACTTCAATAGGAAATTCGAGTCATGAAGGACAAAAGAAAAGTCTTAAAGATTATGCGGATGCATTGCTACTTCGCAATCCAAATGGGGCAAAATATAGTAAGCAAGATGAAGATGCAGCATGCTTTCTTCTAGGAAAAATTAAGGTAATGTATAAAATCAATTTAATCCACTTGGATTATATTGCAAGGAATCCTGGGGCGCTTGATTATATGTTGTGGGACGATCCATTAAAATACATAAAAGATAACATAAAAAATGAAAAGCGTGGTGCTATTCTCAATTCTGTAATATATTTTTCTGGACCAGCTGTAACCAGCCAAGTTTTCTCCTCCAGTTTTAAAAGAAGCTTGCAATTAAATGTCCCTACCTATAGTTGGCAAGATGAGATGAGCAGTCCTTTAAGTAAGATACTTCAACTAAAAGAAAGGGGGCAAGATATTTCATGGTGTGGATCTAAATATTTAGAGAAAGAAGAACGTATGAATAAAAAGGCAACTTTTATTCAGAAGTTAGCTAGAGGATATCAGGTAAGAAATAAATTAGTTAGCAAGGAGCGCTAAAGAGAATACCATAGTAATTTTACGCAATTTAAAAGCACAGATATTTGACGATAAGATAATTTTGACTGAATTATCAAAAACACAAAATTGGTTCTGGCCTTATTAAAATGTACAGTGCTCATATAAAATAAAATGGGAATTTAGGATAGAAGTTATACCATTCGTAAGAATAAATTAGACAAATGAATTTTAGGACGAAGCGCAGCTCATGCCTATATTAATGGGTAGCAACAAGGCGAGATCCGCTAAATTCATTTGCATCATTTAAAAATGAAGATTGGTATTATATAAAATGTCAAATAAAACCGTAAAATGATAATGCCCCTTTTGCGCACTTACAATAATTTAATTTTTACTTGAGTTATAAAAAATATATGCTAAGTTACTTAATACAAAATTTAATATATAATAATTATGTCGAAAAACCAACATTCTGAAAATATGAATAAGGCACTCATTATTAATGCTTGCACAAAATATATAACAGATGAACTGGAGGCAAAAAAATATCACGAACTTTTTATACCGGGAGGATTAATACTGCCCACAGTGCTACGCAAAGCATGTATAGACGATGATGTTGCATTAGCTCTAGCAATTTTAGATAAATATAAAAATATACAAGGCAACATATATACACCAGACACATTCGGAAGAACCGCTTTGAGTTATGCTTGCGAGCATTCTCCTAAAATAGCTAAGCTTCTACTAGAAAAAGGCGCAAAATTTAATACACCAGACAAGGCAGGAAGAACCCCCTTGAGTCATGCTTGCGAGCATTCTCCTGAAATAGCTAAGCTTCTATTAGACAAAGGCGCAGAATTTAATACACCAGACAAGACCGGAAGAGCACCCTTGAGTTATGCTTGCGAGCATTCTCCTGAAATAGCTAAGCTTCTATTAGACAAAGGTGCAGAATTTAATACACCAGACAACCTCGGAATAACCCCCTTGAGTCGTGCTTGTTATAAGGGTTATGAAGAAATAGCTGTGATGCTATCAGCAAAAGGCGCAGAAATTAATACACCACACCAATTCGCAATAACCCCTTTGAGTTATGCTTGCATGTCTTTCTCAGAAGAGGGGATTATGCACCTCATTCACAATAAAGAATATAATGCATCAGATCTATTAGTAGATGTTTGTGCAAATAATAAGCTAGGTATAGCAAGATTCCTTAT
>JANRMA010000061.1:0-8601 GCA_033762035.1 Rickettsiaceae bacterium | reverse complement strand
TAAACAATTTGGATGGATAAGAGAATTATTATCTATTTTAGAGCAAACCTCAGATCCAGAAGAATTTATTTCTAATACAAAACTTGAAATGTACTACGATCAGGTTTTTTGTTTTACACCTAAGGGTAAGTTAATCGCTCTTCCCAAAGGCGCTTCCACTATAGATTTTGCTTACGGTATTCATTCCGAAGTAGGTAGCCACTGCGTTGGAGCAAAAGTAAATGGACAATTAGTTCCCTTGAAAACAGTGCTAAAAAATGGTGATCAAGTAGAAATAATTACCAGTAAAAATCAGGTGCCTAATAAGTCTTGGGAGGCTTATGTAGTTACAGCTAGGGCTAAGTCTGAGATTAGAAAATTTTTAAGGCAACAAAGTATAGAGCAATTTGCATGTCTTGGTAAAGATATGTTAGAGAAGGCATTTAAATCAGCATCTATAGATATTAATAATATTGATCTAAATACCGCAATTCGCAAATTTAGTAAAGCAAGTCTCCAGGATTTATTTTGTGCTATAGGTGATGGCAATGTAGATAGGGAAGAAGTAGTGAAAATCTACAAACCTAAACCTACTATGATTGATGCTTTATCCTTATTCAAGTTTGGTAAACCTAATATAAAGCAAGAAGCTGTATCTATAAAAGGTTTGGTCAAGGGTATGGCTATCCATTACGCCGGATGCTGCCATCCTATACCTGGAGATAATATAGTAGGGGTTATACATACTGGCAAAGGAGTCACTATACATGCCTCTGAATGCGAGTATTTGGAACATCTTCAGACGAATGAGTTTGAGCCTATAGTACTTGAATGGGATGAAGATAATAGCCAAACTTTTGTTGCAAGGATAGTAGCTAAGATTATTAATGAACCAGGAAGTATGGCAACTATTTCCTCTGAATTTGCTAAAGAAAAATGTAATATTGTTAATTTTAAGATCATCAGTAAAAGTTCAGACTATTTCGACGTTATTATTGATATTGAGGTATTCAGCACTAATCAGCTGAATAATGTGATTTCAACTCTAAGGCATAAAAAGGAAATAATAGATATTAATAGAATAAAAAGTTAATTTGAGTATTATGTAGGTTTAAAGAATATATTATAAATAATTATGATTATAGGAATAGGGTGCGATATAGTCGATATAAACCGCATAAAAAAATTATATCTAAAGTACAAAGAAAGATTTATAAGTAAGATACTTACCAGCGAAGAAATATCTCATTTTAATAATTTATCTACAGAGAAATTCAAAATATATTTTATCGCAAAAAGATTTGCAGCTAAAGAAGCCTTAGCTAAAGCTTTTGGTTGCGGCATAGGCACAGAGTTATCTTTTCAGGATATTATTGTAAGTAACAATGCCGCAGGGGCTCCGGCGATAAACTTAAAAAAATCCCCACCCTGCAAAGATTTTATTGGTAAAACTCCTCAGATATATTTAACAATTTCTGACGAAAGCTGGACAGCAGTTGCGTTTGTGGTAATAGAATTATTATAGCTTATAACATTTGCAAGAATAAAATTAGGCCAATGAATTTAGATGAAATAACCAGGCGCGCATATGGTCCGGCACGTGTCGAGATTTTTAGTATGTTACCGAAGTAGCGCCTTGAACTTGTATGATTTAGTGTACCTTGGTATAATTTTAAGCTGCCGCTAATCTATCTTTCATAAAGTGAATTAATTTAGATATAGCAACATCCTTATCAATATCTTCAAGTATAGCAAGTTCGCTTGCAAGTCTATTTAAGGCTGATTCGTAGATTGTTCTCTCGCTATAAGATCTTTCTGATTCAGAATTTTTGTATAAATCTCTAACTACTTCAGCTACAGCAAGTAAATCACCAGAGTTAATCTTGCCCTCATATTCCTGGGCTCGCCTACTCCACATTCTATTGCCTTGTTTTGGCTTTCCTCTGAGTACTGAATATATTTTATCAACATCAGTTCTATCTACAATAGCTCTCAGACCCGAAGCAGAAGCTCTGTTTACAGGAACCCGGAGTATCATTTTATCTTGAGCAAATGAAATAACATATACCTGAAGACTAAAACCACTGATTTCTTGGGTTTCAACAGCAATAATTTCCCCAACACCATGTGAAGGATAAACAACTTTATTTCCTACGCTGAATTCTGTAATAATAGACACTTTGCGCCTCAATATATTATTTTTTTAAAGAGGGTAATATAGCACATTTATTATAATATTACTACAAATAAATTTTTTATTTTTTACTCTATAAGATAGTAAATCTCTAAATTTTTATTTATATTTTGAAAATATAGGCCTGCTAGACTTGTTTCAAGCCTTGTATAAAGCTCTTGAGATAATAATAAAAAAAATTAACAAAACAATAAAATGAGATTTAATAATGTTTGATTTTTTGCAAGTTATAGTATATACTAGCGGCCTATTTATAATGAATTTTCAACTACTCTAGTCCTGATATTTTATGTTACAAAATAAATCTTCTCTAGAAGATAATTTTCATTTTATCTCAAATAAATCCCCTCAGGAAACTACTGTTGTAGTTGCGATGTCTGGAGGGGTAGATAGTTCCTTTGTGGCAGCCAAATTAAAGACGATTGGTTATAATATTATCGGTATTACCTTGCAGCTATATGATCAAGGCAATATCAAAACTAAATCTACTTGCTGCGCAGGTCAGGATATATATGATGCAAAAATGGTGGCAGACCAATTTGAATTTCCCCATTATGTACTTGATTACGAAAGTAAATTTAAGCAAGAAGTTATCGAAGACTTTGCTGATTCATATTTAAGGGGAGAAACACCTTTGCCATGCGCTAAATGCAATCAGACGGTTAAATTTAGAGATTTACTGAAATTTGCAAAGGATTTGGGCGCAGATACTCTAGCAACAGGACATTATGTGCGCAATATTGCCGGTAGCTTCGGGCAAGAGCTACATAAAGCGATAGATCGGCAAAAAGATCAGAGCTATTTTTTGTTTAATACTACAAGAAAACAACTGGAATTTACTCAGTTTCCTTTGGGGGGTATGACTAAAGAATCAACAAGGCTAGAGGCAATGAAATTAGGCTTAAAGATAGCAGATAAGCCCGATAGCCAGGATATCTGCTTTGTACCTAATGGCTCTTATTCGAGTGTTATTGCAAAAATTCGCCCGGGCTCAAGTAAGCCAGGCAAATTTATTCATGCAGAAGGTTACGAGCTTGGTACTCATGATGGTATAATACACTTTACTATAGGCCAAAGAAGAGGGCTTGGAATTGCTGCTAAAAATCCTCTATATGTTATAAAGATAGACCCTTTAACAAATATTGTTTATCTTGGCGAAGAAAAATATCTATATACAAAAAACTTCCTTGTTTCTGATGTTAACTGGATGGGGGATAGTGCTATTCCAGAAGAAGGCTTAGATGTAGAAATAAAGACGCGCTCAAGGCATTTAGGCGCTATAGCACGTATATATCCTCTTGACAAGGAGAGAATTAATGTTATAATTCCTGGCTGCGATAAATCCGTGAGTCCCGGGCAAGCTTGTGTTTTTTATGATAATACTAGAGTCCTAGGCGGCGGCTGGATATCTAGAGAATAATAGCTTTAGCGATTCGCATTTAGTCTATTTTTATAAGGAGATAAGTATGAATTACTTGAAGAGAAAGTCCATAGAATCCGTGAGAGAATCTAGTAATAATGTTGGCCTTGCTAAGACACTTACCGCCTTTGATTTAATTATTTTTGGTCTTGGTGCAATTATAGGATCAGGTGTTTTTGCCCTTACAGGTCTAGTTGCGGCTAAATATGCAGGCCCAGCGGTGACACTTTCTTATGCTATTGCTGGTTTTACCTGTATTTTTGTTGCCCTTGTTTACACTGAACTTGCAGCGATGCTGCCAACTTCAGGTAGTGTATATACTTATTCTTATGTTGCCTTTGGCGAGCTTGCTGCTTGGCTAACTGGTAGTATTTTAATACTCGAGCTTTGTTTTGGTGCAGCAACTGTATCTTCAGTATGGTCTAGCTATCTTCAAGGAATTTTAGAGTCTACTGGAATATTAATGCCTAAGTCTCTTTCAACTGTCTACTCTAGTGGAGGAATGGTAGATATACTTGCAATATGCATTACCTTTACAGTTGGATTTATTTTATTTAGAGGAGGTAGAGATAGTAAAAGAGTAAATACTATATTAGTGTTTGTTAAAATGGCAGCTGTAACAGCTTTTATAGTTTCAGCCTTACCTTACTTTAAACTAAAGAATTGGGATAATTTTATGCCATTTGGTTTTAATAATGTACTAATGGGATCTTCAATGTTATTTTTCTCTTTCACTGGTTTTGGCTCTCTTGCCTCTCTTGCTGATGAGTGTAAAAATCCTAAAAGAGACTTAATGTACGGAATTATTGGCTCTTTGGTACTTTCTACTACTGTTTATGTAATAGTTGGAGCTCTTGCAACTGGAATAGTTCCATATTACGACCTCAACAATGCCCAGCCGCTTGCAAAGGCGCTAAGAGAAAATGGTAATAATTTTGGCTCGGTAATTGTTGCAACTGGAGCTATATGCGGCATGACTACTGTTGTTATGATGAATATATATGCTCAATCTCGCATATTTTTCATAATAGCTAAAGATGGTTTGTTGCCCAAAATATTTTCCCAGGTACAGAAAAATACTGGTAACCCGCAAAGTACAATTATACTTTTTACTATTGTTACAGCTGTACTTTCAGGATTCTTTCCTTTTGAGTTGCTAGCAAAATTATCATGTATTGGCGCTCTTATAGATTATACAATAGTTTCTATTATAGTTTTGATTTTTAGATTTACTTATCCAGATGTTCAAAGACCATTTAGATGCCCGATGATTTTTGTAGTCGCGCCTGTGGCGATTTTGGCTTCAGGATATTTATTATCCAAGCAGATTTTTGACGATGACTGGTTGTTATTATTTGCTGGGCAATTACTTGCAGTATATTTGTTAATTGTGCTTTTACTATATGGGGTAAGAAGTATGAGTGCGCCTCATAAAGCTCTATAGCACAGAGCTCATAGTAACTTATGCATAAACAAGAAATTCTTAGAATAAAAATTTATATAAACAGATGTTAGAAATATTTGAGCATATTTTTAGCGTCCTTGCCATTATAGATAATTTATTTGGCAGCTATATAGGATTCACTGCTATTTGTACATGCGGTATTTATCTTACTATTTTATCTAGGGGAAAGCAATTTGTCGTTTTATTTAATATAAGGTCTGTAATAAGAGATTTAATGCATGAATCTCGCGATAGTACGCAGGCAGGAATTCACCCTATAAAACTACTATTTGCATCTGTTGGAGGTATGATAGGTATAGGTAATATTGTTGGTGTTGGTTTTGCAGTAATGGTTGGAGGACCTGGTAGCATTTTATGGATGTGGGTTGCATCTTTTAGCGGAATGCTTATCAAATATTCTGAAATATACTTAGGGATTAAATATAGGGTAAAGTCTAAGGATAATAAAACTTATAATGGAGGACCTATGTATTATATGCAAAAAGTCTTTAAAACTAGTTTCTTTGCATATCTTTCTGCCTTTCTTATTTGTATATATGGTGTTGAGATAGTGCAGTTTGTTGTTTTAGTCAATAGATTTGAGTCTAGTTTTCATATAGATAGAAACATACTAGTTTATAGCCTTTTATTACTATCTTTATATGCCTCTTCTGGGGGAGTAAGTAGAATTGCAAGTATTTGTACTTATTTTATGCCAGTATTTTTATTGATATATTCTTTTGCGTGTTTGTTTATAATTTTTAGTAATTATCAAGATTTACCAAAAGTTATAGTGGAAATATTTCATGGTGCATTCACAGGACATGCTGCTTATGGCGGATTTGTTGGCAGCGCTATGATAAATACAGCTTACCTTGGTAGTTCTAAGGCCGTGTATTCCGGTGATATAGGAGTAGGGTACGACTCTGTAATGCAAAGCGAAACTAGAGTGGCATCTCCCATAAAACAGGCTCGCTTATCTATTATTGCATTATTTATGGACACTTGTATATGCACACTTTCTTGTCTTACAATTGCAGTAAGCGGAGCTTGGTATAAATCTAACCACTTAGAGCCGTCTGATATAATGTCTAAAATTTTTGGGGAATATTTCTCTTATAGTGAATATTTCCTCACTTTAGTGTATTTTTTCTCTGGATTTACTACGGTAATAGCATATTTTACGGTCGGCCTTAAATCTGCTAAATTCTTGCATGAACAATATGGGCAAATTATATATTATCTTTTCGGATCTAGTTGTTTTATTCTCTTTTCATATTTTAGCGAAGAAAAAGCCATGATAATTATGAGTATAACGAGCCTTATGTTGCTTACAATAAATATATTTACTATATTAAAAGTTAGAAAAGAAATAAAATTTTACGAAGAAAATGATAAATTCTAGATCCGTGCGGGGCACAAAAGATATTTTGCCAGATGAGTATTTCATATTTGAGCATATTTTAAAAACCGCAGCAAATATTGCAAATAATTATTGTTTTGAAAATTTTGCTACACCTATTATAGAATATAGTGAAGTATTTAATAGAACCCTAGGAGAAACCTCTGATGTGGTAAATAAGGAAATGTACATATTTTCTGATAGAAGCGGTGAAAATATTACTCTAAGGCCAGAATTTACTGCAGGAATAATGAGGGCCGTGTTATCTGAAGGTTTAACTCATAAATTCCCATTAAGATATTATAGCTATGGGCCTGTTTTTCGTTATGATAGACCTCAAGCCGGCAGACAAAGGCAATTTCACCAATTAAATTTTGAAATCATAGGAGAAAATTCCGTTTTTGTTGATGCAGAATCTATAAAATTAGGTTTTGATATAATAAAAGACTTAGCTATTGATGACTTTAGAATAGAGATCAACTCTCTGGGCTGCGCCGAATCTAGGGCAAATTTTCAGTTATATTTAAGAGAGTTCTTTGCTAAATATGAAAAAGATTTATCGGAAGAAAGTAAAATAAGATTAGAAAAAAATCCTATGAGAATATTCGACTCCAAGGATGAAAATGATAAAAAAATTACTTCAGGAGCGCCCAAAATCTCATCATTTTATACTAAAGAAGCGCAAGAAAGATTTGAAAAGCTTCAAACTTTATTAAATAGTTACGGAGTAGTTTTTAATGTCAATCCTTCTTTAGTCAGAGGTTTGGATTATTATTCTCACACCGCATTTGAATTTATTACCACAAAAATTGGAGCACAATCTGCAATAGGGGGCGGCGGTAGATACGATGGTCTTGCGCCTTTAATGGGCGCAAAAGAAAATATACCTTCCATTGGCCTTGCGTTTGGTATAGAAAGACTAATACTGCTTTTAAAAAATAAGGTAGGATATACAAGAAAAAACGTAGGAATTTTTCCTATTTCAGATTCAGAAATAGGACATTCATATTTATTCGCTGCACGCCTTAGGGCTGATGCTGTACCTACTATAGTTTATGAATTAGGCAAACTTGGCAAAAGAATAGAAAAAGCCGAAACCAAAGGTTGTAAATATGCAGTCTTTATAGGTGAAAATGAAGCAAGAAGCGGTAGATATAGTTTAAAAAATTTGACTACAAAAGAGGAATCTATAGTATCTTATAATGATTTTTTAGAAATACTACAGGATCAATTTTAATGTTTGCTATTTCCTTTTTTATTGTACTATTATTAGTATTCCTTTCCTCATACTTATCAGCACTTGAAACTTCTATTATAGCCGCAGTTCCGGCAAGAGTCCATAAGCGTAAAGAATTTTCCAAACAAAGAAAAACATTATTACTACAACTACTTAAAGACAAAAATAAAGTAATTAGCACTATTTTAATAATATTTAGTATTATTAACACGGTGGCAACTACCATAGCCACGAGTCTTATTATCGATATTTTTGGAGATGAGTATGGTATGATTATAGCCTCAGCCCTTATGTCTACGCTAATTATTATTTTTGCAGAAGTACTTCCTAAAGCAATAGCTGTTTCTAAAGCCGAGACAATAGCATTATATGGCGTAAATTTTACGAATATTACATTATATATAATGAAGCCAATTAATTTCGGATTGCACAAAATTTTGCAAGGTTTCTGTTTTATTTTTGGTATAGATTTACATCCAGAAATTTCAGCTGTAGAAGAGGTGAGGGGGGTAATAGAACATTATCACCAAGAAGGAAATGTTCGGAAAGATGATAGAGACATGCTAGGAGGAGTGTTGGATCTTAAACATATTACTGTTGAAGAAGCTATGATACATAGAAGCCAGATAGTAAGCATAGATATAGATCTGCCGTTAGGGGATATAATAACTCAGGCATTAAATTCTCCCCATACTCGTATTCCTATGTGGAAAAATACAAAAGATAATATAGTAGGCATATTACATTTAAGAAGTGTGCTAAAGGCATTACATAAGAATAAATTTAATTTTGGTAAAATTGATATAAGCTCATATATTACAGAGCCCTGGTTTATTCCAGAAAACGCCTTATTAAGTAAACAATTAATTGAATTTAAAGACCGAAGAAACCATATGGCTATAGTCGTTGATGAATATGGAGATAT
>JANRMA010000060.1:0-1915 GCA_033762035.1 Rickettsiaceae bacterium | reverse complement strand
ATCTCTATTTCCTATAGCATATTCTTTAATATTTTTAATGCCTCTACTAGAGCCTAATCCTAATATTATATTAACTACTAAAAACCCAATAAAAATCGCTGAATCTATATCCATATTTTATACTCTATTTTAAATATTCTTATCTAATCTCTCCAGTCATTCCCCACGCTTCTTTGTCATTCCCGCTCTTCTTTGTCATTCCCACGAAGGTGGGAATCCAGAATAAATATCTCCTGGATCCCCTTTTTCAAGGGGATGACAAGAGGCAAAGCTGTCATTCCCACGAAGGTGGGAATCCAGAATAAATATCTCCTGGATCCCCTTTTTCAAGGGGATGACAAGGGGGAGTTGCGCCCACGAGCTCCTAACCATCCTCCTGGATCCCCTTTTTCAAGGGGATGACAAGGGGGAGTTGCGCCCACGAGCTCCTAACCATCCTCCTGGATCCCCTTTTACAAGTGCATTACCTCTAAATAATTTAATATAACAGAATTTTGTTTTAATACAACTAAATTTTTGCTAAATAATTTGTTAATTATTTATGGTATTGCTCCTATAAGCTCTTCTGCTCTTCGTATTACTGAGCAAGTCATACCAGACATTTTGGCAATATATATACCCATAGAACTCTCTGCAACTCCTTCTATAATTTGGTGAGTAAGATAAAGTTCATCCTTTTGTCTGATTACATTCATTTTATAATTCATAATAGAATCTAAGTTTTGATATGCCTGAGCTATTTCTTTAGAATGAGTAGTTATTATATTTCTAGATCCGGCCGAATAAGAGAAATATTCAATCAATGCTCTACATAAGGCTATACTATCCTCAGAAGAAGTGCCTTTACAGGGCTCGTCTAATAATACCAAAGATTTATTAGTAACAAGCTTTGCTAAATTTGATATATATTCCATTTCTACCATAAAGGTAGATTTGCCTTTTCTTATATCGTCATTTCTTTCTGCGAGGTAAAATATCTGATCTACTAATCCTATTTCACAAAACTCACATGGCACAAAACTACCGATTTGAGCAAGTATTGTAATAAGTGCTGTTTGTTTTAGGTAAGTACTTTTACCCCCCATATTTTGACCCGTTAATATAATAGTTCTACCTTTATCCTGAAGATATAAATTATTAGGACAAAATTTTAATCCTTGAGAATTCAGATATTGCTCTGCAACAATATGTTTACCGCCTTTAATCTCTATATTTTGATGATCCGCTATAATCGGGGCTATAAAATTATTTTCCTTGGCGAGTAGTCCGAGAGAGGAAAAAAAGTCTATGCGAGCGATAGCTTCATCTATCATAAATAACTCATCTTTATAGGCAATAATTGCGCTGCATATTTTTGCAAAAATTTCCTCTTCGAGAGAGTTTATTAACATAATATTTTGAGCAATGTCTTTTTCTAATAGTTCTAATTCTTTAGTTTTAAATCTGGCGGCACTTGCGGTAGTTTGTTTATATTCGAAAATCTTACTATCAAAATTTTGTATATTTTTTGCGCTAGTTTCTATAAAAAGACCAAATATAGTATTTTCTGTAATTTTTAAATTAACATTAGTGATTTTTTTATAATAAATTTTTAGATGTTCAATTTTTTCATTTAATTCATTTAGTATGTTTCTTAAGTGACTTAGTCTTGGAGAATATGAATCTTTAATAAGCTTATCCGAGTCTAGATTACTATCTATAGACTCCTCTATTAGTTGCAATAGACTTGTATCAAAGTTTAATTGAGAAAATATTTCAGCTATGGGTTCAAATGTATTTAAACTCATCCCTAAATTTTCAAATATAAGATCTTTTATTTCAAGGCAAATCAGTAAACTATCTTTAATTATAATAATATCTGTTTTATTAGCTGCCTGCCTTGTGATTTTGCTTATGCTATGCACCAGATTTCCAT
>JANRMA010000059.1:0-4248 GCA_033762035.1 Rickettsiaceae bacterium | reverse complement strand
TCCAATATTTTCAACTTCTGCATTAATACTTTGGGCAATATCTGCTATGGAATCAATAGCCTCATCGGTAAATTCTATTACCAAATTCTCAGTTGCAAGAAGTGCTGTATATTGCTTTAGCAAACTTGCTTCTGTATCTTTTAGTATTTTGATGAAATCCACTTTGTTAAGGGCTTGAAGCTCAACCCTGATAGGAAATCTTCCCTGTAGTTCTGGCAGCAAATCCGAAGGTTTTTGCAAATGAAAAGCCCCTGATGCTACAAACAATATATGGTCAGTTTTGACAAGTCCGTATTTTGTAGTAACTGTTGTACCCTCTACTAATGGCAATAAATCTCTCTGAACCCCCTCTCTGCTCACTTCGCCTCTACTACCAGACCCCTCTCCTCTTGATGCGATTTTGTCTATTTCGTCTAAAAAAACAATCCCATCTTCTTGTACCGCTTTGACAGCAGCTGATATTATCGCTTCTTCATCTATTAATTTTTCAGCTTCTTCTGATCCAAGAAGCTCCACAGCATCTTCAATTTTCATTTTTTTTGTTTTAGTTTTATGGACTCCCATCGCTTTACCAACCATATCACTCAAATTTAAAACGCCCATAGTAGCTCCAGGCATTCCTGGTATTTCAAAGCCAGCACTGCTAGAAGCAGTATCCTGGACTTCTATTTCAATAGTTACATCATTCATTTTGCCAGATGCAATTTTATCTCTAAATTTTTCGCGGGTTTCTTCGCTAGAAGCCAATCCTACTATCTGATCTAAAACTTTATCAATCGCCTTTTTATGGGCTTCCTCCATTTTTTGCTTTTTGGCTTCTTGTTTTGCGTTTGTTACTGCTATATCTGTTAGATCTCTGATAATTGATTCTACATCCCTGCCCACATAACCAACTTCTGTAAATTTAGTAGCTTCCACTTTAATAAAAGGAGAATTAGAAAGTTTAGCAAGTCTTCTAGCTATTTCTGTTTTACCTACGCCAGTAGGGCCTACCATTAATATATTTTTGGGATGAATTTCTTCTTTAAGCTTTTCATCTACTAATTTTCTTCTATATCTATTTCTTAAGGCAATAGCTACAGACTTTTTTGCTTCTAATTGTCCGATTATGTTCCTATTTAACTCGTTTACTATATGCAAAGGAGTTAGACCAAGGTTTGGATTGGGTATTATACTAGTTTGAGTCATGCTAATTTCTCAGTTATTATGTTATTATTTGAAAAGACGCAAATATTTGCAGCTATTTCCATAGATTTTTGTACTATATCTAATGCAGATAAATTTGTATTCTGAGTAAGAGCTTCTGCTGCAGCTCTAGCATAAAATCCGCCGGAGCCTATAGAAGCCATATTATTTTCTGGCTCTATAACATCTCCATTCCCGGAAATGATAAATATATTTTCTCTATCTGCAACTATTAACATTGCCTCTAATCTTCTTAGTATTTTATCTGTGCGCCAGTCTTTTGCGAGCTCAACGCAGGCTCTTGTTAAATGATTAGAATGCTTCTCAAGCTTAGCTTCAAGCCTTTCAAATAGAGCAAAAGCATCAGCTGTAGAGCCTGCAAATCCTGATAAAATCTTACCTCCTGCAAGTTTTCGTAATTTATTTGCATTAGATTTGAAGATCATATTGCCGATAGAAACCTGGCCATCAGCAGCAATTACTACTTCATTTTCTTTTTTTACGCACAAAATTGTTGTGCCATATAGTTTGCTTGGATCTTCGTGTAACATGAAATTTGTTATTTTATTATTGAAAATATATATATATGCATTAGACTGCAAAAATTAAAGTAGGCATAACCAATTTTATCAAAAAAATCTATGAAAATTTTTCATATCATGCAAAATAGCAAAAAACATATGGATTTCAAAGCAGTATCTACTGGCTTTCATTTAAACAGCCTTATTTTTGGGTCTTTATGGTTACTATATAATGGAGTTTGGGGGCTTGCCATAGTTTTATTTGCTATAGAAGCTATTTTATTAAATATATTAGGTAAAGATTTTGCTATTTTAATCCAATTATGCATTTCTATCTCTATTTTTATTTTATCGGAAGATATTAAACTTTACTGGTTAAAACTTTTTGGATATAAGAACATAAATTTAGTTTATGCAAATTCTGAAGAAGAAGCAATTTTTAAACACCTAGAGAAAATTCATGGAAAACCAATATAACCATAATAATGTTTTTGCCAAAATTTTAAAGGGAGAGATACCGTGTACTAAGGTTTACGAAAACGAATATATATTAGCGTTTCAGGATATTCATCCATGCGCACCTAAGCATGTGTTAGTAATTCCGAAAAAGCACTATATAAATTTTTCTGATTTTATAAAAAATGGGGAAGATTCAGAAATAACCGCTTATTACAAAGCGATATATCAAGTTATTTCGCAATTCAATCTTACTTCCTATAGACTAGTCTCTAATAGCGGAGAAAGTTCGGGACAATCGGTATTTCATTTCCATACCCATATAATATCTGGTAAAACTTTAGGAAATCTTACAGGAGCATAGATGAAAAAATTTAATATAGCAGTCATAGGTGCCACCGGCAACGTTGGAAGAAAATTATTATCAATACTCTCCGAGAGGAAGTTTCCGGTTTCTTGTATATATGGAGTAGCGTCTAGAGCTTCTACGGGCAAAAAAATCAGCTTCGGAGAAGAGGGGGTAATTACGGTAGAATCTATTGAAAATTTTGACTTTAGCAAAGTAGATATGATTTTTTCCTGCGCTCCTGAAAATATAATTAAATCTTACCTAGATAAAGCTTTAGATCAAGGCTGTATAATTATAGATAAATCTTCGGCCTTTAGGATGGAGGCAGATGTACCCCTTATAGTCCCGGAAGTAAACGGCCATCTCATAAAGCCATTTCATAAAATTATTTCAAGTCCTAATTGCTGTGTTATACCTTTAGTTGCAGTCTTGGCGCCTTTAAATAATGCATCTAAAATTAAAAAAATTATAGTATCAACTTATCAGTCAGTCTCAGGGGCCGGCAAAGAAGGAATGGATGAATTATATAATCAAACTAAATCCTCATTTATGCCAGATAGAATACCGCCAAAAATTTTTGAAAAACAAATAGCCTTTAACGTCATTCCTAAAATAGGAGATATATTAGATAATGGAGATAGCGCAGAAGAGGAAAAAATTCGCCAGGAGACCCAAAAAATACTTGGAAGTCATATAAGAGTTTCTGCAACGTGCGTAAGAGTCCCTGTATTTGTTGGTCATTCTATGTCGGTAAATATAGAATTCGAAAATGACATAAGCCCGCAAGATGTACTAGAATATTTAGAGGAAGAAGACTGTATTTCTGTTGCAACGGAAGATAGGGAAAGAGATTTTATTTCCCCAGTAGAAGCAGTAGAAGAGGATATTATTTATGTTTCTAGGGTAAGAGGTGATGTTGCATGTTCCAAAACTATTAGCCTATGGATTTCTTGTGATAATATTAGAAAAGGGGCCGCGCTTAATGCAATCCAGATAGCAGAGCTGATCTCGGCATTCAAATGATTATAATAGGTATAGATGAAGTAGGAAGGGGCTCTCTTGTAGGGCCTGTTGTTGCATGTGCATGCTTATTAGATGATCTATCTCCAAAAATCCCAGATGTCAGGGACTCTAAGTTAATTAGCAAATCTAAGATATATAAATTAGCCAAAACCTTAGCGGGGCAATATAAATATGGTATAGGTATTGCATCAGTCCAAGAAATTGATGAAATCAATATATTAGAGGCAACTAAGCTTGCCATAAAACGAGCCGAGGAAAATTTAAAGCCCCATAATGCAGAAAAAATATTAATAGACGGCAACATCAATCATGAAGATTCAAGGTTTGAGAGTATACCAAAAGGTGATAATTTAATATATGCAATATCTTGCGCCTCTATCATTGCTAAAGAATATAGGGATAGGTTAATGAGGGAACTTGCTCTAGAATATAGTATTTACGGATGGGAGAAAAATGCTGGCTACGGAAGCAAAGCTCATATAGAAGCAATAAAACTACACGGAATCAGCCCCCATCACAGAAAAAAATTCATATCAAAAATAGTTTAGAGGAGACTATTCAGGGGCATTACAGCGGAAGACTTACCGTAAAACTTGCCCCAAGCTCTCCGTTGCTATCAGCTGTGATGGTGCCTTGGTGGACCTCTAATATACGCTTGCACATTGCAAGCCCTACTCCTCTTCCCCCTGCTGGAGTTTTAGTTTTAGAGCTTAC
>JANRMA010000058.1:0-7249 GCA_033762035.1 Rickettsiaceae bacterium | reverse complement strand
GCAAAAGAATTTGATGAAAATAATATAGAAGATGCTATAGCAAAACCCGATAAAGCCGAAGTAAATTTATTTAGATATCTGCGGCGAATAACCTGCATTAGCTCTATATTAAATTTTTAATCTATATGCTAGTAGTATATTAAAATTGTTAAAATTTAGCCAGTTTATGGTTTATTATTTTTATTTATTTTCTATATTAGAGGCGACTATGTCACTAAACAATATCAAGAATTATCTTCTATGCAATTTTTATAAATATTATACGCTCCACGAGATAATAATCTATAATTAGTAATTATAATATTTGTGATTTATATTAGTTTTTTTACATAAGATCCTGGGGCTTCTTCTAAAGATTCTGTTAAGCTATAATTTAACGAATCTATCTTCTTCCCGCTTCTAGATATAAGCCATTCAAGCCATGCATCCCACCACGAACCTTCATATTCTACTGAATTTTCTAACCATTCATTAGGATCTTTATATAGCTTATCATTTAAATAATAATTATATTTTCTATTTTTAGGTGGATTTATTATTCCCGCAATATGCCCGGACCCCGAAAGACAAAACACCGGCTCTTCTTTTGGCTTTTTTGCAAGCAAACTAGTACCTTTAAATGTTGAGCGCCAAGGCGTTATATGATCTTCAATACATGATACAAAAAATACTGGCACATCTATGCGCCTAAGATCTATTGGAACATCAAGCAGAGTAATGCCGCCATTTTTTATTAAATTATTTTCAAGATACATATTTTCCAAATAAAACTTATGCATTGCTCTCGGTAAATTAGTACTATCTGAATTCCAATGAAGTAGATCAAAAGCATTTGGCTTTTTTCCTAGTAAATAATTATTTACAGCAAATGCCCAGATTAATTCATTTGCTCTTAAAAGACTAAATGCCTGAGAAATAACTTTACCGCTCAAATATCCATTTTTTTCTGCTGTATCATTTATTGCGGATATTGTATCTTTATTAATAAACAAACCTAAATCTCCTGCTTCAGAAAAATCTAGCATAGTTGTAAGCAAAGTAAGCGTATTAAAAATCTCTCTTTTTTTTGCTTTATAGTAACTAGCCGCACATGTAGCAAGGGTGCCTCCTATGCAATAAGCTAATATATTAAATTTTTTATATCCAAAATTTTCTATTAAAAATTCAATAGGTTTATTTACTCCCTCTTTTAAATAATCTTCAAAATTTTTATGTGATAATTTGGAATCAGGATTAACCCAGGAAACAAGAAATACCTGAAATCCTGCATTGACAATATGTTTAATAAATGAATTTTCTGGGCCTAGATCTAGAATATAAAATTTATTTATCCACGGCGGAATAACAAATATAGGAATAGTATGAACCTTGCTCTCAGGCTGGTAACATATTAATTGCATCATTTCGTTCTGGAATATAACTTTTCCCTTAGAACAAGCTATATTTTTACCCAGCTCAAAGGCGTTTTTAGGGCACATATTAATCGCTAAAAAATTCTCTGAAATTTTCAAATCTTCTAGAAAATTTTCTATACCTTGAAGTAAATTTTGACCATTGCTCAATATAAGCTCATTCAAAGCCTCAGGATTAAGATTAAGAAAATTACTAGGGCTTGCAGCATTGATCACTTGCTCGGTGTAAAAGGAAAGTAATTTTCTCTGAGACTCTGATACTTCTAGCTTTGCAATTAAGGATCTATGCCATTCCGAAGACATAAAATAGAATTGCTTGATAAAATTAAAGTACAAACTCTCTTCCCACGATTTTCCTTTAAATCTCCTATCTTTTGGGTCTCCTCTATAGAGATTTTCAACCTCCTCTCCGCTAATTTTATCCATAACATTAAACATAAGTTTGGAAACTTTAGATGCATATTCTAAATTATGTTCAAAAAACTTTGCTGGATTATTAGTAAAGTCAGTAACTGCTTTGATGTAAGCTTCTTTCACGCCGATTAAGTCTATTAATTGATTTGAAGATTGATCGAATCTTTTTTTAACTAGTATCTCCAGTGCTTTTGAATATTTAGCATTAAATTCTTGCAAATTCTTAAAAAAAACTTCGCTTTGCATTTTAATATATTCTACTTGCCCTAATTTGATTTAAATATCTTTCTATTAATAACATGGCAAAACAAATTAGAGAGACTGAGGCAACAGAGTATATAAGCCCATCTGCGCCAACAAGCTCTATAGTTCTTCCCGTGCACTTTATTCCAGCATAAGCTCCAACCATACCAATAGCCTGAATTGTACTATGAGCTGCAACGAATTCGTGCCCTCTGAATTTATCACCTATAATCACTAATCCGCAAATTATTACCCCATTCATACAAGCACTAAGTGGGCTAAAGATTAGGAATGCAAAAAAAGTATCATGCATCGCAAATGGTAAAAGCTGTATTAGCGCAGATATTCCTAGTACCAAAATCATTATTATTTTTATTCTCTCAAATCTATCTATTATCATTCCAATAGGAATACCCAACATTAAGCCGCTTAAACTAAAATAGCTAATCAGCATAAACGCTTCAGATTGTCCTTTATCTGATTCTATAGTATATACGGGCAAAAATTCATGCATTGAATAAAATGTAAATTCTCCTACGATAGCGCACATGATTGATATATGCGAAAATTTTAATAATTTGGTAATGTTAATAGCGTGCAAAGAATAGGGATAATCTATAGACTTTGGTAAAAAATACACTGGAATTATCATTAGGGTTGCTATTAAAGCACTTATAGCAAAATCATAAGATGACTCTAAATTAAAAAAAGAATTAATAATAGGTCCTAAAGACATACCAAGGCCAAATAATACGCTTGCCACAGATAAATAAGTGCCCCTATATTCATTACTTGCAATCATATTAATAAGCTGAAAAATAGTAGTGTAAAGTGAAAATCCGAATAATCCAAATCCAAACATACTAAGTACCCAGCCAGAGTAAGACCACGCAAATCCAAATAGAAACAAAAATACATTTCTCAAAATAATAGATAATATAATAAATTTTTTAATACCAAAATATCTGATTAAAAAAGGCATCAAAGGTGCCATCATTACATTACCAATTATATCAAAAGCTAAAATTTGAGTAATTTCACTAGTAGATAAATGGAAGGTCCCTAAATATATAGCAAAATTCGCAAGATTAATGCCAGCCGAGATACCATAAAAAAAACATGCAGGCGCAAGTAAAATAAGTATAACAAAACTATTCTTATTATACAGAGGTGTAGCTGCATTTTGAGACGAAAGATTTGTACCTGGACGAAATATCATTTGATTAAATCACTGCGTTTGTATATAAAGATATACATAAGTGTTAATAAGTACACCAATATCATAGTTATGTAATAAATCTTTATTGCCGGATATTGCTTTTGGGATGCACTATTGCATCAGAATCAAATTAAAGAATTATAATTAGCAACTAATTTGAGCGCGAAAATCAATATTTATGATTAATAGATCTTGCTTTACTTGGTATGGATTCTTTGGTAATATTGGAGATTAAATTTGCTATATTTTATCGGATTCATTGAAGGTGTATTGTTAGATTTATAGGTTTTGACTTAGAAAGTTAAGCATAAAGCAATCTATTATTATTTTCATAATAGATCAAGCTAAAAGAATTTAGGAATAAAATGGAAATGACGTTTTTATATTTCGGGCTGAATAGAGAAATTAGCAATAAAAAATATAATTTATATCAGAAATATTTGGCGTAAAAGTTTTTATATCATTTGTATTTTGTTACTCGGAGCATATTTTATTCTTTAGTAGAATATATAATCAAATTATTCTTTTTTGCTTATATAAGCCTTTCTAGTTTGCTTTTCAAGATCTATCTGTAGCACTTTTGAAATTCATAAGTAGTGGAGAAAAATGAGTAAAAAAATTTTAGTAGATGGGACATTTCCGAATCAATGTCGAGTAGTATTAGTTAATCAAAATAATAAAATAGAAGATCTTGAATATCAATCTTCTAGTATTTCCCAAATTAAAGGCAATATTTACCTTGCAAAAATAGTCAGAATAGAGCCAGGCTTACAGGCTGCATTTATTGACTACGGATCTGGTAAAAATGGTTTTTTGCCTTTTAGCGAAATTCATGCAAGTTATTACAACATACCTATCGCAGATATTCATAAAACTCACGAGCATATGGAAGGGCTTAAGGCAATATCTACTCCTAAAGTAGTTTTTAGCGCCCAAGATGAGCCAGACTCAAAAATTAGTAAAACAGCTTCTCAAGCTGAGATAAACTTTGAAGAAATAGAAGAGCTTGTAGATCAAAATAATTTAGCCGAAGAAGATAGTAAATTAGATGATGATTACACAGACGAATTTCCAGCCCCAACTCATCTATACAAGCAATATCAGATACAAGAAGTAATTAAAAAAAATCAGGTTATTTTGGTGCAAGCGCTAAAAGAGGAAAGAGGAAATAAAGGGGCCTCTTTTACATCATATATATCACTTGCTGGTAAATATTGCGTTTTAATGCCAAATAGTCCAGGTCACCAGGGTATTTCGCGCAAGATTCAAAGCCCTGACGAAAGAAGAAGATTAAAATATCTTATTTCTCAACTTATGACCGAAGATGACTTAAAAGTAGCAAGTGTTATAGTGCGCACTGCTGGCATGAAGAGACCGGCAGGAGAAATAAAAAAAGATTACGAATATCTCGTGAATCTTTGGAATAATATCAGAGCAATTACTCTGCAGTCTATGGCTCCTAGCTTAATTCATGTAGAAGAAGAAATTATCCAAAAAACCATAAGAGATATGTATGATCCTTCTGTTTCTGAGATAATAATTGAAGGCCAAGAAGCATATCAAAGCGCTATAGATTTTATGTCAGAAATTTTACCAGAGGATATTTCAAAAACAGTACTTTACGATAAAGTAACGCCGATTTTTTCTTGCTATAATATAGAGGATCAAATAGCTGATTTATACAAACAAGCCGTTAATTTACCTTCTGGTGGTTATATTATCATAAATCCTACCGAAGCTTTAACTGCTATTGACGTCAATTCTGGTAAATCTATATCAGAAAGATCTATCGAAGAAACGGCAATGAAAACTAATCTAGAAGCCGCCAAGGAAATAGCTTATCAATTAAAAATTCGAGATATATCGGGCCTCATAGTAATTGACTTCATAGATATGAACGAAATTAGAAATAGAAAGATAGTAGAAAGATCGATGCGAGAACTACTCTCTAGAGATAAAGCAAGAGTACAAATGAACCATATAAGTCCTTTTGGATTACTTGAAGTTTCAAGACAAAGACTTAGGCCTTCTTTCTTAGAATCTCATACTAAAATGTGCTCTAACTGTAACGGAAAAGGTATAGTAAGAGACGAAGAAGCTAATTCTATGGTTATATTACGTACAATAGAAAATGAGATCAGGGAATCTGACTTAGATATTATGAATATATTTGCTAGTATAAATATTGTATTATACATACTTAATAATAAAAGAGCAGAAATAGAAATGATAGAATCGAAGCATGGCATTAAGCTCAATTTCATGCACGATCATCAATCATCATCTGATAGTTTTTCTATAGAAAAAGTCTTGCTTAGCTCTCTAGAAGACCAGCATATCTTAGAGGAAGCATCTATGTTTAATAACGATAATGGTACAGAACAAACAAAACTTCAAAATAAAAAAAGCTCTCCGGTAAAAAATAATAAAAAAATTAAAGCTCCTGACTTAGTAGATAAAATAGATAAGCAGGCCGAAGAGGGCTCTAATCATGTAGAGGCTTATACAGAAAATACTATTCAAAAAACGCCACAAGAAGAGCCTAGGCGCAAACAAAAGAAAAAGCCAATTCAAAATAGGCGCAACTGGAAAGATAATGGACTAATAGAAAGCTTAGATAAGAAAAAAGATATAGCAGAAAACTCCGATAAGCCACTAAATCATCCGGAAAAAAATCAAAATCAGAAACTAGATAATAATAATAATAATAATAATAATACCACAGAAATAGAGAATCCAATAGCTACAGATTCTATAGAGCAAAAAAATGATGAAGTAATCCAGGCTAAACCAAAGAGAAGAAGGCAGGGGCCAAGAAGGCATAAAAAGCCTCAGGCTAATAGCCAAGAATCAAATAAACAAAGCGACAATCTAAATGATGCTGAAAACTCAAATTTTTAGTACTGTTAAAGTATGTTTCTATAAGTATTTAGACTCGTTTTACAATGCAATTGTAAGAACCATTAATAATGACGGTATAGAGCATGCAGGATATATGTCTTTTATGGTCATATTATCCTTCTTCCCTTTTTTGGTTTTTTTTCTTTCTTTAACTTATACAGTAGGAGATCATACAATAGGGCAGATCTTTATAGATGTGATGATAGATTCTGTCCCAGATTATGCTATTGGAACTATATCTGTATGGTTAGAAGAATTAAAAAGGGCCCCTCCAAGAGGGATTATGAATCTGGCAATTATAGGTACCATATGGACTGCTTCTTCTTTTGTAGAGTGCCTTAGAACCATTTTAAACAAAATTTTAGGAGTTACTACTCCGCCTCCGTATATTACTAGAAGGCTGCTTAGTATTGTGCAATTTATCATATTATGCATATTAATAATTATAGTGATGGTTGTATTTGTTTTACTACCTAATATGTTTGAACATATAAGCTTATATGCGCGCTTATATACAGGCGATTTTTGGGGCAATTTTTGGAGCGATCTCTGGGGATATTATAAAGATCTATATCTTTCAATATCTCTATTTTTTTGCGTACTCGGGTTTTATACTTTTGTACCCAACACCAAACTAAGTCTCACTAAAATGATGCCAGGAGCAATTTTAACTACAATTTTATGGGAATTATGCGGTAAATTTTTTGCGGATTGCATAGTATATTATCAGCAACTAAATATAGTATATGGCTCATTAGGAAATATAATTATTACCCTGATGTTTTTGTATATAATTAATTTCATATTTATAGTTGGGGCTGCATTTAATTACAGACTAAATGTTTATATGCGCAAATAAAGCAGTTATCAGCTCACAGAAAGAATTGGGATAAAGGGCCGCACGGCCAACGAGTAACTATAGATTACCTCCCTTTGAATCTGAAAATATATGCGTTGCATCAAAAATGATATTCTTCAGATCTGTCACATATTTCATCATAAAAGATGATATCTTATCTCGCGATCTACCAATATTTTCTATGAAGCTCGTCAAAGAATT
>JANRMA010000057.1:0-14769 GCA_033762035.1 Rickettsiaceae bacterium | reverse complement strand
GCCTTGCAAGATGGAAAGAGTCCTATAAATGTTTTTGCCGAATTTTTTCAGAAAAATCACAAAGATAAGATAATTATTATTTGCTGCTCTAGTAATTATAGCGCGCAAAGAACTTTAGAATTAGCTAGGGAGTTTAATTTAAATAGCCTTAATATTGATCAATTAAGTGATGCAAAGCCTTTTGTACTGAATATATCTAGAATTAATATAGATTTTAGCTTTAGCGCTCAAGATTTTATATTTATCTCGGATACAAATTTATTCGGCCAAAAACTTGAGCAAACACGCAAGCCAAATAAAAAATTGAAAAATATTTTCAAGGAATATGAAAACTTTACAGAAAAAGACTTAGTGGTACATAAAGAACATGGTATAGGTAGATATGAAGGCATAGAGACGGTAGAAGTATGTAATGTAAGACACGACTGCTTAAAAATTATTTACAATAAGGGAGATAGGCTACTAATTCCCGTAGAAAATGCTTACGACATAAAAAAGTATGGAGACGGAGAAGCTCAGCTTGATAGTTTAGGAGGCATCGCTTGGCAAAAAAGAAAGGCAGCTCTTAAGTGCCGTATAGGAGAAATTGCAGTTACGCTGTTAAATATTGCAGCTAAAAGGCGGCTAGTTACGGCCCAGCCTGTAAATTATAATATGGAGCTTTATCGTCAATTTGAAGAAAAATTTCCTTACGTAGAAACTGAAGACCAAATAAAAGCTATTGAGGATATAATAGAGGATTTAAATAGCACAAAGCCTATGGATAGGCTGATTTGCGGAGATGTAGGATTCGGCAAAACTGAAGTTGCTATGAGGGCTGCGTTTTTAGTCTCAGAATCTAAGCAAGTAGCTTTTATTGCCCCTACTACAATTCTTGCAAAGCAGCATTATATTAATTTTTGCGAAAGATTGAATGGATTTAATAGAAGAATCGCGCATTTATCAAGATTTGTTAGCCAGAAAGATGCGCAAAAAATTAAGCAGGAGCTAGAGGATGGTAAAATAGATATTATTATAGGCACCCATGCTCTTTTTGCTGATTCTTTAAAATTCAATAATCTGGGCCTTATGATAATAGACGAAGAGCAGCATTTCGGGGTAATTCAAAAGGAAAAACTAAAAAAAATGAGAGAATCTATTCATATTCTTACTTTATCCGCAACCCCTATTCCTAGAACTCTTCAATCTTCGTTAGTGGGCATTAAGGAGCTCAGTATCATTGCAACTCCTCCTATAGATAGATTGAGCGTAAAAACTCATTTAATTAATTTTGATGATATGGTTATAAGAGATGCTCTTCTAAGAGAAAGATTCAGAGGCGGAAAAAGCTTTGTTGTTGCTCCTAAAGTATCGGATTTAAATGAGATAAAAGATTTTCTAAATTCTATAGTTCCTGAATTAAGCCTTAAGGTGGCTCACGGCGGCCTTGCACCAAATACTATTGATAAAATAATGCAGGAATTTTATGAAGGCCATTTAGACATATTACTTTCTACTGCAATTGTAGAATCGGGCCTAGATGTTCCATCAGCTAATACTATGATAATCTTTCGCGCTGATATGTTTGGTTTGAGTCAATTATATCAGTTAAGGGGTAGGGTAGGCAGAAGAAAGGTTAGGGGATATGCATATCTTGTATTAGACAAAAAGAAAACTCCTACAAAAAGCGCAAGAAAAAGACTAGAAATTATGGAATCTTTAGATTCTCTAGGAGCTGGATTCACAGTTGCATCTCATGATATGGATATAAGAGGCTTTGGGAATATGATAGGGGACGAGCAATCCGGTCATATCAAAGAAGTAGGTATAGAATTATATCAAGAAATGTTACAAGAAGCTATAGAAAGAATAAAAGACCCATCATATATAGAAAAACAAGAAACATGCCAAATTAAGGTAAATATACCTATATATATACCAGATGAATATATTGAAGATTCAGCAACCAGACTTGCAATTTATAGAAAAGCAGGGGAAATAGATAATTATAGAGATATTGAAGAATTTAAAATAGAATTGATAGATCGATTTGGCAGCTTGCCACAGCCCACGCAAAACTTAATCAATTTAATTAGCCTCAGAATAAAAGCGAATTTGCTCAATATAAAATCTATAGATATTGGGCCATCTGGCATTACTACAAGATTTTTTCAAAATGTAGATGCTGATTTAATTATGAAATTTGTAGCTAAATATCCAAGATGTGCAAAAATTAAACCAGATAATAAGCTAGTATATCTTAAGCAAATGGCTATTAGCTCTGACCTTAAAGAGATAGAAAATTTCCTTGAGCTTTTGGGTTCTGCGTAAGAATTCAGCCTGTTAGTCATATTCACCTAATCAATCTCACATCTAGATTGTCTATCCGAAGCTCTCCCCATACTCTATCAGCTGTATATACAGGACTCTTCAGTTTTATACCAAGCGCAAGGCAGGCTCTATCACCGAATGAGAGACCCTTATGTTTAGTAGATTTTTTTAAAGAAGCTGCAAGAAAAGCAAGGTCTGTGTCAAATTCTACCACCTTATATACAAAAGGCTCTATCGTCTCTCTGCAAATCTCTTTGCTCATTCCAAGGTCCATTAAAATATGGGCCACCTCAGACACATTGACGCTAGACATAATAATTCTCCCAAGCAAACCTTCTATAATGTCCGCACCTGCTTCAGAGCGAATTAGAGCAAGTAAGCCCGATGCATCTACTACCGCAGCTGCACTTACAGACTGACTCAGATGCTTACTCATTTTTTGCCTCCGCTCTTCTTTCTTCTATTAGCATGTCTACCAAACTTTTATTTGAAGCTTGGTACTGAGTAACTATTTTACGAGCCTTTTCAAGTAAGGATTTTACCGGGAGCAAAATTACCCTTCCTTCCTCCAGATTAAACACAATTTCGTCACCGCTTTGAAGTTTAAGATATTTTCTACATGCAGAAGGTATGGAGATTTTGCCCCCCTTTGCCATTTTAGCTTTGTATTTCATGAAAGAGCCTTTTTTAAATAAATATGATACATAAATAGTACCATATAATTATATGGTACGCAATATAAAAATAGGGTTCAATTATTTTTGATATCTAATATATAATAAGTAGCATTATACTAAATAATACCTAATAACCTGTGTATGGGTAGTCCAGATGTAGGCGGTACCTAGTTGAATCGCGCAGTGGTGAGACTGAGTACCAACATAGTAGACTTGATTTAAAATTCAAAGCGCTGCGATATAGAAGTAGACTACCTGTTAATAACCAAGTAATAAATATATATAACTTGACATAATATATAATATTTATATTATCCCCCAAATTAAATAATAACAAGAGATTTGATTAATGAAAAAACCCAGTAAAATAAAAAATAGAGATAAATTGCCCTTTCATCCTTCAGGTGCTGCATGTAAAGAACTTAACTCATCAAATCCACAAGATTGCAAAACTATCGCAGAGAAAGTTTTCCAAACAAGAGATAAAGACGGTAGATCCATTATAGATAACGCAGCTTTTCATGGAAATCTAGAGTTATTACGTAACTTAATTAGCTCAAGGGCGGATGTAAATTTGGCCAATAGTGAAGGCATAACCCCTCTTATGATTGCAACAGAGCAAAATCATGAGAATTTTGTTTGTCTTTTAATAAAAAATGGTGCAAGTATAGATTTAGCAGATAATAGAGGATTAACCGCTCTAATGAGGGCTACTTATAAGGGCTATACAGAACTTGTAATAACTTTAATAGCAAAGGGCGCAGATATAAATATAGTTTGCCATGAAGGCTTTAGTGCCCTTGGTATAGCAGCTTTTTGCGGGCACAGAAGATTAGTAAAAACCTTACTAGAATTGGGCGCAGATTATAATATGCAAGATAAAGCTGGATTTACCCCACTTGTACATGCTGTAATAAATAATCACGTGGAGGTTGTCAAAACTCTTAAAACATCTGGGGCGAATGTTAATGCCCCTATTAGAAATTATCAACAAACTTCATTATTTTATGCGGCCTTTACTAACAATATAGAAATGGTAAGAACATTAATCGAATTAGATGGAGATATATATCATCAAGATACATTAGGGCGCACTTGTATTGATGTAGCAACCAAACAAAATAATATATATGTTCTGAATGTTATAAACTCTACTAAAAAATTAATAGAGCTAGTTTCAAGTAACAAATGTTCTCAAGAAGAATTACGTGCTTTAATATGCTCAGGAGCAGTTGTAAATGCTAGAGATAAAAACGGTAAAACTATTTTGCAGTTAGCTGAAGAAAATAATGCTCAAGATATAGTAAGAGATTTATACACTTATGGTGCAAATGTTGATAATAATGGAACAAATGCTCTTATTCAGGCAGTCAGCCAAGGTAATAAGGATATTGTAAATATTTTAATAGCAAGAGGCGTTAATGTAAATTTATGCAATCATGCTAACCAATCTGCTCTTAGATATGCAGCCTCTAATGGCTTTGAAGATATTATGGGTATTTTAATAGAAAACGGCGCAATAATAGATTTAGCAGATAGCGAAGGGGTAACACCGCTAATTCATGCCTCGTATAATGGTAAACTTGAGATTGTGCGTATTTTGATAGAGAAGGGCGCAAGAATAGATTTAGTAGATACGGAAGGAAGAAGTGCTCTTATACATGCAGCTTCCCAAGACTACGAAAATATTGTAGAGATTTTAATAGCAAATGGCGCTAAAATTAATTTAGCAGATAGCAGGAAACAAACTGCACTTATATATGCTACTTATAATGGTAGTACTTCTTGTGTAAGTACTTTAATAGCAAGAGGTGCGGATATTAATTTAGTAGATGTCGATGGAGCAAATGCATTGATGTTTACCTCTGATCACAAAAAGACCGATATTATAAAAATTTTAATAGATAATGGCTTAGAAGTTGATAAGCCAGATAATTCTGGATTAACTGTACTATTTAATTCTATAAAATATGGCTCTATAGAAGCCGTAAACGAACTTATCTTGCGTGGTGCTAACGTGAACCTTATTCATAAAAATAATAGCTATACGCCTTTATTTGTTGCTGCTAGATACAGAGATAAAGAGATGGTAACTTTGTTAGTAGAGTCGGGGGCGAATTTATATCATCAAGATAACTGCAGATATACCGCAAAAAATATTGCGAGTCTAAGTCCCTATAAAGAGGTGGGAAAAATATTACATTATACTTTAAAATTAATAGAATTAGTTTCGAATAATAGTTGCACTGTAAAAAAACTTAAAGAATGCGTCAAAGAAGGTGCAATTATAAATGCACAAGATGCAAACGGTAAAACTATTTTAATACTTGCTTGTCAGAACAATAATATTGATATTGTTCGTGGTTTAGTAATTCGAGGGGCAGATGTAAATAAATCTCATAATAAGCTTACGGCCCTTATGATTGCAAGTCTTGCTGGATATAATGAGATTGTAAAAATTTTAATAGATAGTGGCGCTGATGTAAATGCTCAAAATAACAAAGGATTTACTCCTCTCCATTTAGCTGTAAGTAACGGCCAAGAAGAGATAATAAAGATACTAATAGCACATGGAGCAGATACAAAAATTTTAGACTCAAATAGAAATTCTTGCATAAAATATGCCAAAAAAAATCAAAAAATTATAGATATTTTAACCTCCTCAGATGAACTGATGGAAGGAGATGTGGCAAATAATTGCGATAGAAAAAATAACTACATCCCTATAGAAAAAGATGAAAACATAGATTTAAAAGATGGAGAAGGCTTAACTAAATTAATGCGAGCATCGAAGGAAGGAGACTATAATATTGTTTGGGCTTTGATAGAAAAAGGTGCAAATCTAGACTTAGTAGATAATAATGGCAAAACTTCTTTACTTGCTGCAATTATTGGCAAATATGAAGATATTGCACTAGCTCTTATAGAAAAAGGTGCAAATCTAGACTTAGCAGATAATAATGGTGTAACACCATTAATGTGGGCTGCTTATACGGGCAAGGATACTGTCGTAGAAGCTCTCTTAGATAAAAATGCAGATATAAATGCAGCAAATAATCTCGGAAGTACTGTGTTAATACATGCTATTAAAGGGAATCATGAAAATATTGCGCAAAACTTAATTAATAGGAATGCTGAAATTTACGCCACTGAGAATAGTAGATCAAATGCTTTAATGTTCGCTGCTTATGAAGGTATGGAATCTATTGTAAGGGCCATAATAAAAAGAGGTGTAAATATAGACGCTAAAGATCCTCAAGGCTCAAATCCTTTATTTAATGCTGTAATTGCTGGCCATTTAGAAATTGTAAAAATTCTAGTAGCAGCAGGCGCGGATATTAATTTTTGTAAAAATGATAATAACTATACTCCTTTATATTTCGCGGTTCTGGATAATAACCAAGAAATGCTAAAGTTGTTAATAGAGCTCGGTGCAAATATTTTTCATAAAGATCAATCAAATTTCACTTGTGCTGATGTAGCTTTTGTAAAAAAATATAGTAATATTATTAATATCATAGACTCTACCTTTAATTTGATAAGACTTGTTGCAAGCAACAATTATGCTATTGAAAATCTTAATGATTTAATTAAAAAAGGAGGAATTGTTGACGCTCGAGATGAAAACGGCAAAACTATTTTAATGATAGCGACTCAAAATAACAATATAGACTCAGTAAAGACTTTGATAGAAAACGGTGCAAATGTTGCAATAGGGAATAAAAAAGGATTTACTGCTATTCATATAGCTGCAAGTAAAGGCTATAATGAGGTATTAAACATTTTACTAGAAAATGCCCCAGAATTAAATTTCAGAGATCATAATGGAGCAACTCCTATTTTTTATGCCGCACATGCTGGGCATCAAGATACCACAAATATACTAATACAAAAAGGAGCAGATACAAAACTTTTGGACTCAAAAGGAAATTCTTGCATAAAATATGCCGCACGAAATCCAAAAATTATAGAGATTTTAAGCTCTCTAGCAAGAGACGAAATAATTGATGAAGTATCTAATAATATTGAGGAGCTTGCCACTATTATTGATGTAGATTTAATTGGAGCTAAGCAAACAAATATCAACGACGATAATATATAGCAAATAGGGCAGGCGCCCTGAAAGCTACCGGGGGCGATCCAGTAAAAAAGATTGCATCATTTAAAATTCAGTATTATCGCCTTGTAGCTCAGTATTTTCCTCTATTACATTTTCTATTGAATTTTCAGGTTCAATAGGTTCAATATTTTGATTAATAAAACTAGTATCTACCCCATGATCTAATAAAAATTTAATAAATTCTTGCACTTTAGTATCTTCACCATCTCCAAAACGAGCTATAACCATTAAAGCTGAAGTGCCGCCCTTATTGCGATGATCTAAATTTACCCCATAAGATTCCAACAGCTCAATAGCCTCAAAATTATTAAATCTTGCTGCTTGTATTACTGCATTATTATGATAATTATCTTCTGTGAATGGATTTGCGCCTAAATCTATTAGTTTTTGTATTATATTTATATTACCCTTTTCACAAGCTTTTAAAAATACATCTCTACCGTTATAATTTTTAATCGACAAATCTTTTTGGGGGTTACTATAAAGTGAAACTATATAATCTATTAATTCTTCGGAACCTGATTCACAGGCATACATAAGAGTATTTTCGCCTTTTTTATCAATATCATAGATATTTAATCCTTTTTGGATTAATAATTTAACTGTTTCCAAATTTCCGGTCCTGGAGGCAAGCATCAAACTCGACGCCCCTTCATCATTTGCTGCCCAAATATAATCATCAAAATTATGGGTTGTATATAAATCCAATATTTTATTTATAAGAATTTGATTGCAAGAATAAATGGCAGCCATTAAAAGGTTATGTCCATTTTCAGAAGTTTTGATAATATCTGCCCCGCGAGCTATTAAAAAATCAACTATTTCCGTACTTTCTTTTGCGTGGGCAGAGTAACATGCGCGTAATAAGACTCCCATGCCTCTAGTATCAGAAGCATCTATATCTGCCCCTTTATCTAGTAATATTTGGATTAATCCAATATCATCATTACTACAAGCTGCAAGTAGGGGGGTTATGCCATCTTTAAGTGCATAATTGGGATTCAAATCAGATCTTGTTAGGATAATATTTACGATTTCATCAAAATTACTATTAATGCAGTAAGCTAATAATTCGGATTGTACATTAAAGATATTGTGAGCGCCCAATCCGATAAGATATTCTGTTGTATGATTATGATTATGAATAATTGAGGCTTCAAGAATATTTAGAGTAGTAAAGCCAGCATAACTAAAACTTAGGTTTGGAGATATTTCAATTTCATCAATAGTTTTTCCAGAGGCAATCTCGGATTTAATATATTCTAAATTTTCCTGATCATATGGTGGTATAGTATACTTTGCTCTATTTTTTATGCGAAAATCATATTTTTCTTTCATGATATACCCTTTTCATGTTTAGTGGAACCTAGAGTTACTTTAAGATAAGCGTCAATAGATGTCAATAAAAAAATTGGATTTGTTACCAATCGGAGGTACCGAGGATCTTATAGAGACGGCAAACAAGGAAATGAAAAAATTAACAAAACTAGACCGAACAGATCCAGTATACTTACACCAACTTAAAATAACACAGAAGGCTATAAGCGAACTAGAAAAGCAGCTTGAAAATTTGCTGGAAAGATCGGAAGTGACTCAAGAGTCTTTGCAGGGTGCAGTAAATACTTTATTACCGGGAGTGACTCCAGAGTCTTTGAAAGTGCAATTAGATATTGTATCAGAAGTAGCTGCAAAGATTGAATCGACCGCCATCTCAAAAGCGGCCGCTAAACATAATTGTAGTGAACAAGAAATCGTCATCTATAACCAAAAGCTTATAGAGACGGCAAACAAGGCAATGGAAGAATTAACAAAACAAAGAGACCGAGCAAATCAAGAATACTTCTCAAAACTTGTACTTACAGCGCAGGCTATATGTCAGCTAGAAGAACACTTTCGTACCGAATTCTTTGCTCCGGCCAGTAGCACACAGGCCCAGGAAACATCTAGCAATGCAACACCTCCTAGAATTGCTGCGCCTCCTCCACCTCCTAGAATTGCTGCGCCTCCTCCACCTCCACCTCCACCTCCTCCTGCCGCCCAAACATCTGGCGACGATAGGCGGAACTGTATGAAATTGTCAGGAGATGCATTAAAAGAATTAAGAGATGCATTAGAAGAAGGTAAAAGAAATACTGGGTATAATTTGACATCAAATAGAAATTCTAAGGGGTCCAGAAATTCTGCTAAATGGGTTAGGTAAGAGATAGAAGGATTTTTAGCCGAGCTACCTAACATTACTAACTTTTGCAGCAAGGCTACTATATACAAATTTTTCTAAATCTCCGTCTAATACTGCTGCGGTATTTGATGTTTCATAATCTGTTCTTAAGTCCTTCACCATCTGATAAGGCTGCAGTACATAAGAGCGTATTTGATGGCCCCATCCTATCTCAGTTTTGGAAGAATTTTGCACATTCGAAGCTTCTTCTTTTTTTTGTAGCTCAATTTCGTAAAGCTTAGATTTTAGCATTTTCATAGCTTCTGCTCTGTTTTTATGCTGAGACCTATCATTTTGGCATTGAACTACTGTATTAGTCGGAATATGTGTTATGCGCACTGCGGAATCTGTTGTATTTACGTGCTGACCACCTGCTCCGGATGCTCTGTAAGTATCTATTCTTAAATCTTTTTCTTGAATATCTATTTCAATATTATCATCTATTTCAGGATATACCCAAGCGCTTGCAAAGCTCGTCATCCTTTTTCCGGCTGCATTAAATGGGGATATACGTACTAGGCGATGTACCCCTGCTTCTGTTTTAAACCAACCGTAAGCATTATTTCCTCTGATTTTAATAATACAGGATTTAATCCCTGCCTCTTCACCATCTATTATATTGATAATCTCAGATTTAAATCCTAGCCTTTCTGCAAAGCGTAGGTACATTCTCATCATTATAGATGCCCAATCGTGGCTTTCTGTACCTCCAGCTCCGGCGTTTATTTCTAAAAATGCATTAAATCCATCTGCTTCTCCGGCAAATAAACATTCTATTTCATATTTTTTAGCCTGGTTGTACAATTTTACTATATCATATTCCAATTGCGTCACTAAGCTTTCGTCCGCATCTTTTTCTAAAATTTCTGCAAATTCTACTATATCCTTAAAGTTGTTTTCTAGAGACTCAAACCTTTCTAATTTTCCGCTAATGATACTTTTTTCCTTTAGTAATTTTTGCGCCCTAGGCCTATCCTGCCATAAGTCCGGATTGTCAGTTTCTATTGTAAGTTTTACAAGGCTAGATCTTAAAGAATCCGGGTCAAAGTGACCTCCTAAGCAATGCAAGACTATTTTGAATTAACTCTTTGTGATTATTAAATTCAGCATTCATATTTTTGGTACCATTTTTCAGTTGTAATATATAATAAATTCAAAGAATTATCAATTTAAATATACGGATCACAAAACCTATTGCTAACCCCGCACCCTCTTTCAAGAGGCGAGTATATAAGGAAAGGCCGCATTAGTTTAAGCTATAGACTTCCTAGATTTCTTTACGTTCTTTTTTGTGAGTTTTATATGTTTTTTATTCTTATGTTTTGCACTTAACTTCGCAGAATGAAGCTTTTTGTGCATTTTAGGTAGATTGTCATTTTTTAGAGCAAGATCTATCGATTTTTTGGCACTTTTTTGCACAGTTAACTTATTTGCGCCATTAAAAACATCTGCTGATACTATATCTTGCTTAGGTTTTGGATCTTTAATTACCGTAGATTTTGGTATTTGATTTTTAGCTACTTTAATCTTCGGCGAATCTGAGGCGGAGAATACCCCATAATCTTCAAATTTTTTATCCAGCAAGGCCATCATAGTTTTATCTCTTAAATTTGCAGAAGGATAACCTGTTAGAACTCCTATAAGAGACTTATCGCCTCTTTTAGCTGTTGTAATTAGATTAAATCCAGATGCATTAGTGTAGCCAGTTTTCATACCTTCTGCTCCTTCGTATTTACTAGTAACCTTATTATGCCCTTTGACAAGCTTGTTCTCGTAATAGAATGAATCTTGATTAAATAGATCGTAATATTCTGGAAAATTATTTTTTATAGCAAGCGTTAGCTTTGCAAGGTCTATAGCAGTAGATTTTTGATTAGGATGGTGAAGGCCATGCGGGTTTTCAAAATTTGTAGATTGCATACCAAGATTACGCGCTGTTTTATTCATTCGTTTTACAAATATTTGTTCGACTCCTCCGCCAATATGCTCAGCCAGCGCAATAGAAATATCGTTTGCAGATTTTACTATTAATGCATTAATAGCATCCTCCACTTTAATAAATTCACCACTTTTTACACCAAGTTTAGAAGGTGCGATATTCTGAGCTTTAGATGAAACTAATATTTTATCTCCAAGCCTAAGTTTACCTGACTTTAAATCTTCGAAAGTAATATATAGAGTCATTAACTTAGTCAACGAGGCTGGATAAACATACTTTGAAGCATTTTTATTAACTAAAATTTTCTTAGTGTCGGAATCTAAGATCAATATAGATTGAGGCCTTTCTACTTGAGTTATATGTGTTTTTTTCTTAGATTTTTTACCTGCAAAAGATGTTATTCCGTAATTCGCAAAGAAGATTAAAAAAAGAAAATTAAATAAACTCAACTTACTCATCAAAAAACAATAAATATTAAATTAAAACTTCGAATACAAGCAATATATTAACTAGTAATATATTAGGTAATACCTATTTAGAGTAAACAAAAAAAATCAAGAGCGCAAGGAATTTTTTCATATTCAGATAAAAATATTTAAAGATTGATATATATTTACGAAGATACTAAGTCTAACTAAAATCCGGTATTTTAATTTTTATATATTCTTTTTTAATATCTATAAATATACTATTTAAGAAAGGTAGCATTATTTTTTCTCCTTTGATTAATTCTATTTCTAAAATATCAGATGCTCCGAAGTTAAATATTCCAGATACACGTCCAATTTCTAACAAGTCTTCATTAATTACTTTGACCCCAATCAAACTTGATTGATAATATTCATTCTCATTTAAATTTTCTAGCTCAGATGCTAAGCAATATAAATCTTGCTTTCCTAATTTTTCGACATTAGTTCTGTTTGTGAATTCGCTACTAATAATACAAAGGTTATTATCCTTTTTTTGGGCGATATTATCAACAACAAACTTCCTATTTTCTTCTAAAAAAAAGGAGATTTTATGTATATTTTTGGCAACATATTCGCAAAAATCTTTTTCAATATAAATTTTCATTCCCCCTTTTATTCCCCAGGGTCCAAGAATTTTTCCTACTTTAATCTTATTATTTATATCCATGTTAATTTATCGTCACTTAATTATTTTAATTGCTCTATAGAAAAATATGTTTACCATATTAATTATAACTAGTTCAAGAGTAAATTGAGCTAAATTTATTTTATTTGAATTATGATGAATTTTATAAAAAAGCATTTTTTTTATTTTAAAATTTTAATATCTATAATTTTATGCGCCAAAGTCATCTTGCTTGGTCTGCTAATATATATAGTATATTCGATTGATAAAAATAAAATTATCTTAGAAGCAAACCAAGAATTAAATAAATTAGAATATGGATCATTCGTATTAACAGATACTAATATTTCCTATTTTCCATATCCTTATGTATCTATTACAAAAATTACAAATCAAGACTCATTAAATCAAGATGAGAAGGGCTCAGATCAAAATATCAAAAAAAAAGATGATAAGGCGAAAATCCCGAAAGATCCCGAGGATGCTCAAGAGAATTTAGGTGATGTTAAAGCCAAAAATCCAATTATTTCTTTAAATAAAGTTACATGCGCGCCAAGTTTTTGGGGGATGCTTACTGGAGATTTATCAATATATTACCTCAAAGCTGAAAATATCGAGATTACTTTATCCGACTCACCACCCAGTACTTATGCAGATATTCATCCAAAAATTATTGAAATACTTAATAAAACATTTCCTGTTAAACAGATACAAAGTGATAAATTAGTACTAAATACAAACAATAGTCAGCAATCGTATTTCAATTCTTTTTATGCTTACAAATATAATAAAAATTTTTATTTAAACTTACTGGCTGAGAATAATGTAAATATAAGTTGCAGCATAAATTACGATAAAAAACATCAGAATTATAATAGTGATTTTGCGGTAAGTAGTAAAAATATCAAATTAAATGGGTCATATTTATTTAACGATGCGAAATTCACTACAGGAAATTTTGTCATTAATACCAGAAATTTACTAGAAGCATCAAAGGAAGTTGAAGTATTAATAAATATCCCCTTTAAAAACTTGTTTGCTAATAATATTAATATAAATATTCAGGGCGATATAGTAAGTAAAGAAAATATTATATCGTTCGATAATGTAATTATTAAAGGCACTGGGTTGCTTGCAAAAGCTACTTTATCTGAAGATCCGGATGAAAAAAATAAAAATCTCCTATCAGTTACTTTTGCTAAATTAAGTCCAGATTTATTTAGTTTAGACAAATTAATTTTCGACGAGTCAAATTCTGGTAGTAAAAAAAATATCGCAATAGACGATATGAACTTTAATATCACAATTAATGAATTAAGTTTTAATAATATATCAGTATCTAATATGTATTTAGAGGGAAATCAGCAAGAAGGTGGCGTGCAAATAAATTATGGTAGTGCAAATTATAACCAAAATGGTCAGCTATATTTTTCTGGATTTGTTGAAAATACTATCTATAGACCAAGATTTAAGGGGCATTTAGAGCTAAATGGTGATGATACTAATATTATTGTATCGCAGTTTTATAAGGAAAGTTACGAGTTAAAAAAGAATACACCATTTTATATAAATGGAGATCTTGCAATTACCCCCAAAGAGTTAGTTTTATCAAATTTATTACTTAGAATAGACGATAAAAATATTACAGGAAATTTAGGGTTTAAGCGCCTCAAGGACGATAATATATTGATAGGAGATTTATACTTAAGTAATTTCGATATAAATGATAATAAACTTACCTTTGTCAAAAAGGGTTACGATTATCTTTTATCTTTAGTGCTTGAAACGCAAAATGAGGATTATAATAAGAAATTCGCATGGATCAGATCTTTCCCTTTTAGAACTCACATAGGCTCTCATTTTAAAAATTTATTCCTTACAGATGGAACCTTACTAGAGGAAGTAAGATTTTCATTGGATTATAGTCAAGATAAGTTTCAGTTATTAAACATGTATTTACGCAAAGGAACTGGATCAATTTCGGCGGATCTGAAAATTTTTGCAAATTCTCTAAAGCCAGTATTGTATTTTAATATTAACGACTTAAATTATGACAAAACTATAGGACCGCAAGAGATTACTAATCTAATAGATTTTGCAAGGCATAAATTTAACCCAGATGCCTTTGAGTTAAATAGTTTTATAAATATCGATACACTAAATATATTAGGAATAGATTTTAGCAACATAAAGTTTGATCTAAATAATAAATCTGGGAACTTTTCTATCTACGACGGTTCTTTCAATATGCTTGGAGGTAATGGTAATTTAGTTGCTGTAATTACGTTAAATGATGTTTTTGCAATTACTTTTTCTGGTGCTCTGGAGGAATTTTATGTAGATAAATTATCTAAATATCTAAACACTAATTTATTCCTATCTAACGGTATAGCAAGCTTTAATTCTAGTG
>JANRMA010000056.1:0-3308 GCA_033762035.1 Rickettsiaceae bacterium | reverse complement strand
AACAATTAATGATGTTATACTAGCAGAAAAAACTATACAAACAACAGACGCGAATAGACACGACAAAAATAATGCACAAAAATGGCATCAAAGCCACACTCTATAGCACCTACAACTCTTTTTAGGGGGTCAAAGTCGAGAAAGGCATTGCCCTTAGCAAGCTCGGAAGGTACATAGCATCTATAATCTCATATGATGAGGCAATTAGACTAAATCCTGATTTTGCAGTTGCTTACTATAACAAAGGCAAGGCGCTTTTGATGCTCCAAAGGTACATAGAAGCTATAAAATCATTCGATGAGGCAATTAAATTAAATTCTGACTACCTAGATGCCATTGAAGGCAGAGAGACGGCACTTAGGGTAATAGAAGAACAAAATAACAATAAGGCAAATGAAAATATTGCACAAGAATTTAGAGAACAAACTCACCAAGAAGTGGTATATAAAAAAGAGGTTGTAAAAGAAGTAGAAGATACCTTAAAGCAAAAGCTAAAAACAGTTACTAGAGATAACAAACAAGCACAAAATTCAGAAGAAGAACAAGATAATAGTAATCAAGATGATGCAAGCCTTGCCACACAAAATAATCAAGCCTTTAACTATTTTCCTAAAGCATCAGTTTCTCCAAAACTCGCAATAGAAACTAATTTACCTGCTAATAATAACATAAATGAGCCAGGAGTAGGTACTAGAGAATTTACAAAGGCTATGGTTACAAGTCTTATAGAATCTCTAGAAAGTAATTTAAGTCAATATAATATCAAGTTAAGCAGCTCTCAAAAAATAGATCTAAACAATACATTATCTCAAAGATGGGTTTACGATACCAAAAGCAAAGACTGGCTCATTCTTGAATCTGCAAGTAAAGACAATGAATTTAGAAATGATTTTATAAATATATTATCATCTTCTATAATAGAGCAATTTATTGCTGCTACTCCAAATCCAAAATCCATTAAAATAAATCCCGATTTTATCAGAAAAATTATAGATCAGTTAAAACATGAAAACTCAGAATATTCATCAAATAATGAAGGTAATACAAACATATCATACATAAAAGATATCATATATGATAATCCATTACTTAATAAACCAGAAACTATAGAGCAAATACTCACAAGCCTAGGTCCTAAAGTTTTTTCTGATATGTTAGATGAATATGAGCAGGCAAAAATCTTCAGCTGCAAGAATCATTATCAGGAGCAAGTATTAAGTATAGAAGATATTAATCATGCCTCTTTACTGGGCCTAGACTGGGAGAATATTAATTAAACTAAAGAATAATCTCTGCATTATGGGAATCAAGATTTTCTGCTCTCTAGTAAAAATCTGAAAATAGTAGATTAAAACTTTACTGGAATATTATCTGTAAATATAATATAATAACCTTTGAAAGATCATCATAAAAGAGACTTACGTGAGTTATGTTACAGCTTCAGTAAATACAAAAGATATATCTATTTTATCTATTGGAGTAAGTGATTTCAGGGAGATGGCATTAGGTAAATTTTTACTTGTTGATAAAACTCTCCTCATTAAGGATGTAATTGATGATGGAGCAAAGGTCTTATTAATGACAAGACCAAGAAGATTTGGCAAAACACTAAATCTTTCTATGTTATATTACTTTTTTCAGTCTCATACTATAGATGAGCATAATTTATTTGAGAATTTAAATATATCAGAATATAAAGATTTATGTAGCTACCATCAAAATCAATATCCTGTAATTTTCATTTCTTTTAAGGATGTTAAAGCAAGTAATTATGATAAAGCATATGCTGATATTACTTCATTATTTAGCGGATTATATTCAAGGCATAGATATTTACTTGAGGGAGATTTGTTAGATGAGGAGGAAAAAGAAGTATTTACTGCGATATTGAAAGAAAAATCAGCTCAAAGTAAGATAGAAGAGGCAATTAAAAAACTCTCAGAATTATTACATAGAAAATTTGGAAAGAGCCCTATAATTCTAATTGATGAATATGATACTCCGATTCAGGAGTCATATCTTTGCAATTATTACGATGAAATGATAAGGTTAATGCGCGGAATTTTTGGCACTAGTTTAAAAGATAATAATTATCTCTATAAAGCAATACTTACGGGAATTACACGAATTGCTCAAGAGAGTTTGTTTTCCGGGGTAAATAACCTTGAAACATATTCTTTGTTAAGTGAAAAATATGGCCAGTATTTCGGATTTACAGAAGAAGAAGTAATAAAACTAAAGAATGATGTAGGAGATTTGGGCCAAAAAATATCGATGGAGGATATCAAAGACTGGTATAATGGTTATAGAATAGGAAAATATACCTTATATAATCCATGGTCTATTATTAGTTGTTTTAGGCGAGATGGAATTCTTGCTCCTTACTGGCTTAATACTGCAAGTAACGGACTTATAGCCTTACTATTTAGTAGCGCAAAGATTGAGGTCAAATATCAGCTTGAGAAATTACTACAAGGAGAAGAAGTAGAGCAACCACTACTTGAGAACCTTGTTTTTCCGGATTTAAAGAATAAAGAAGGAGCCTTATGGAGTCTATTATTTCATGCTGGATATTTAAATGTTTTATCAACACGTTACAAGGGTCATTTGCTACTTGCAACAATCGCTATACCAAATAAAGAAGTAATGTTTGTTTATGATGAAATAATTGAGCAGAGATTTAGTACCGTAGTAAGTCTTGCTTCATATATGAGTTTAACGGAAAGCCTTGCTAATGGTAATACTGAACTCTTTAAAAGAAGACTTGCAGAATATCTTGTAGAATCAGGAAGCTATTTTGATTTTAACACAAATACCCCAGAATCTGTATTTCAAGCTTTTGTATTAGGTTTCATAGTTGGACTAAAAGATAATTACATTATTAATTCAAACCGTGAAGCAGGATATGGTAGATTAGATGTTGTACTTATCCCAAAAAACAAAAAAAATCAAGGAATATTGCTAGAATTTAAAACTTCTAAGATAGTTGAAGAACTTGCTACAAAAGCACAAGAAGCACTTACTCAGATAAAGAATAAGGAATATTTTCAGCTATTTAAACAACATGAAATAGAAAAAGTCCTTGCAATAGGGCTTGCATTCTGCGGCAAAAATCTTGAATTGCAAGAAGAAGTGATAGAGATAGTTTAGAGGAATGTAGCTTATTATGCCTAATAAAGCTTGTAAATTAGATTACAAGATGTATACTTGTAATATCAAAAAAGCATTTTATGTCAGCAAATTTAATTACTCCAAATTCCATTACTCCAAGGCCATTATTTGAGACACTTGATTCTTTATGCGGGCTG
>JANRMA010000055.1:0-3916 GCA_033762035.1 Rickettsiaceae bacterium | reverse complement strand
ATTCATTTTTAATCTCCATAAATGTTGTTATAAGTTAATGGAGATTAGCTCGTTCGTGAATGAGCTATTGAAGGCTCTCACTCACGAGCTAATCTCTTATCTTATACACCAATGTCAGATTAAATGTCAATTAGTACAAATTAGTTCTGATGCTTTATAAGCATGCTGAGGTTTAGATTTATTCTTGAATTTCAATATTTGAGATTTTAACTTAGCAAGCGCTTTATCAAACGATTTATAGGCATCAAGAGATTCAGCAATCCCTATCCAAGGCTTATGGCCTCCATATCCGCTATTAAAGTTAATATCGCATTTTATTGCGTGCGCGTCTTTATCAAAATGCACAGCAGCAGAAACGGCATTGTCTTTATATTTATCGCTGATTTTAGTAAGTGATGCTTTTACATGCTCAGATAATGCTGGATCTAAATCTACATGATGACCAGAAATTCTAATATCCATAATAACCTCCGTAGTTTTGAATTAGTTATAAATATTGATAGATGATTACTCATCTAATAATAGAATATCAGGCAAGAAAAATAAATTCCATAAATTTTTTTATAGAAAAAGATAAATTTTTATTAATACTGTTTATACACTGCAATAGTATTAGCTCCAGGCCCTAGGGCGTAAAAGGATTAGGGGGAGACAAGTTGGAGGGCTGTCATTCCCTCGCTCTGTATTCGCTCCAGGCCCCACGGCGTGAACATATACCTGGATATAGTATAAGTAGAGCAGCCTATGGGTATTGTTTTAGATATTCCTAAGTTTTAGCCTTAGGAACAAGCCTCTCAGGTGAATTGCGCAAAATATGCAAAGAAATATTTTTTGGTAGCGAGGGAGGGACTTGAACCCCCGACACGCGGATTATGATTCCGCTGCTCTAACCAGCTGAGCTACCCCGCCATTTGTAGTATCGTATCATTTACCGTTTAAATGACCCGACGTAAGATCCCAAATGGATCCATCGAGCAGGGCTTTGCGCATCTATTGAATAGTTACGCAAGTAACCCGTCCTTTTTGAATCCATTTCTCAATTTAATCCCACGAAAACGCTATAAAACACAATCATAGAGATTAAATTATCGGCGCAAATAAACAACTTATTACTCATTTTTCTACTAATATATATTTTATAATAAAATATATAGAAGCATAAGTAAGGCTTAACGCTTAGAAAATTGTGTACTTTTACGCGCTTTTTTCTTGCCGTATTTTTTTCTCTCTACGACTCTTGAATCTCTTGTTAGCATTTTGCATTTACTAAGCAAAGGCCTAAAGCTAGCATCAAACTTATCTAAAGCTCTAGCTATTCCTAATTGAATAGCCCCAGCCTGACCGGAATGACCTCCGCCCTTAACAGTGCAGAATACATCAAATTTGCCTTCAAGGCCAACTATTCTAAATGGTGCTAAAATTTTTGAGCATAAAGCTTCAATATGAAAATAATCCCCGATTAGTTTTTTATTTACTTCCACTGCTCCTTTGCCAGACTTAACCCACACTCTTGCTACAGAACTTTTTCTTCTACCAGTGCCATATACTCTCCCGAGAGAATCTTGATTTGCATTTGTGCCTGAAGTTTTTGCTGAAGTTAATGATTCAGTTTTAATTTTAATCAAAGACATATTTATCTCTTATTTTTAGTGTTCTTTTCTGCAAAATTATATGCAACAGGCTGCTGAGCGGTATGAGGATGCTCCTGGCCTGCATAAATATATAAATTACCTAATTGCTGTCTTGCAAGTGGCCCGCTTGAAAGCATTCTTGTGACTGCGAGTTGTAGTACTCTGGTTGGGTATTTGCCCTCAAGCATTTTACCAGCCGTAGTTTCTTTAATTCCGCCAGGAAATCCTGTATGTCTATAGTATATCTTACCATCTTTTCTGTTTGCTTTTTTGCCGCTTAATGCAATTTTTTCGGCGTTAATTACAACTATATTATCTCCGCAATCTATATTAGGAGAATATATAGTCTTATTTTTACCTCTTAATATTATAGAAATCTCGGATGCTAGGCGTCCTAAAGTAAGAGAGGTGGCATCAATCAAAAGCCACTGTTTTTTTATATCAGAAGGTTTAGTTATGAATGTTTTGGTAACCTGCATATATTTTGATAATAGATTATGTTAAAGATAGATCTATTTATCATTAAAGGGCCATATGTGTCAAGTAAAAAATGCGTTCATACAATATCGCTATTAAAAATCACTTAAAAGCTATTTTGGATACTCTTAATAATTTTCCACAAAGAACATCAAGCATACTTATGGAGCAACCTTATCGAATGGCAAAATTTAACTAGCACGCTTTTTAACAGATTTAGTTTTGGAATTATTATCTGCGTCCTGTATTTTTTTGTCTAGATTATGATCCAAAACAATTTTCTTTCCTCTAATAGATTGCATATCAAACATTGTATCTAAAAGTATATTTTCTAAAATGGATCTAAGTCCCCTTGCGCCTGTTTTACGAACAAGGGCTTTTTCTGCTATAATGTCAAGAGCTTCTGGGCTAAAGTCCAGCTCTACGCCGTCAAGCATAAATAATTTTTTATATTGCTTGGTAAGTGCATTTTTTGGAGAAGTCATTACTTCTATCAAAGCATCTTTAGTCAGCTCATTAAGGCATGTAACTACGGGCAATCTACCCACAAATTCAGGGATTAATCCGAATTTGATTAAATCCTCCACTTCTAGAGCATCCATATTTTCATAATTAATCAATGAAGATTTCTTTTGGGCAATATTAGCACCAAATCCAATTGAACTCTGCGATGTTCTGGATTGAATTAATTTATCAAGCCCCACAAACGCCCCGCCGCATATAAATAGAATATTTGTAGTATCTACCTGAAGAAAATCTTGCTGCGGATGTTTTCTGCCGCCCTGCGGAGGCACGGAAGCTACAGTTCCTTCCATTATTTTTAATAGAGCTTGCTGAACGCCTTCGCCAGATACATCTCTTGTAATAGAAGGGTTTTCTGATTTACGAGTAATTTTATCTATTTCATCAATATATACAATACCTCTTTGGGCTTTTTCTATATTATAATCTGAGGCTTGAAGGAGTCTTAGAATAATATTTTCCACATCTTCTCCTACGTAGCCTGCTTCAGTTAGAGTGGTTGCATCAGCTACCGTAAAAGGTACATCTAATATTTTTGCAAGAGTTTGAGCAAGTAAAGTTTTACCAGTGCCTGTTGGGCCTATAAGTAAAATATTAGACTTGGATATTTCAACGTCATCTGGGTTGCTATCAATATGAGAGAGTCTTTTGTAATGATTATATACCGCTACAGAAATTACTTTTTTAGTTTTCTCTTGTCCTATTACATAGTCATTTAGTATTTTAAAAATTTCCTTTGGTGTTGGAGTGGATGCGTTGTTAGAATTCAAGTTAAAACTATTATCTTCCTTAATTATACTTACGCATAATTCTATACACTCATTACATATATAAACTGTAGGGCCCGCAATTAATCTTTTGACATCTTGTTGATGTTTACCACAAAAGGAACAGTGGAGGCTTTGCTTGTTTTCTCTAACCATATTTGACTCCCTTTTTTTATGAGATATATTTAATTATTTCTATTTTAAACAAATTTACTAGAACTTAAGTAGAACAAACACTTCGTATGATCTTAAAAAGCTGTAGGCAGTTTAGCAATAACTATTTTATAATCAATAAAAATAATATTTATATTATAGCCTCATTCTTTTATTTTAACATAACTTGTTTGGTAAAATTTACTAATATGGATATTTATAAATTCAATATGTGTCTTTACGATCTTAATTATATCCTACTTTGATACCTTGAAATTACCTATTATGTTGCTTGCATCCACATCTCTTGCTGAATAAGAAATAATTTTTGCCGACCTAAAATCTATATAATGCATTTTAGAATTA
>JANRMA010000054.1:0-13760 GCA_033762035.1 Rickettsiaceae bacterium | reverse complement strand
CCTGTATTCCGGCCCTCCGGAGGTTTGCCAGGAGCTTTGAAATCTTGTTTTTCGGGCCCTACTTGACCTACTGTCTCTAGCCCTTGCTTAGGCTGACTTGCACCTAACTTAGTATCCTCTTCTGGTTCTAATTTTTTTGCCAGCACGTCCAATTTAGAAGTATCCCATTTTACTTCCGCTTTGAGCTTATTATTCCAATCTTTTATCTCTTCTTTATCTATTGCATCAATTTGTTTATCTATAATGTCAGTTGCAGTCTTCCGCTTAACTTTACTTTCTTCTAATATCTTTAGTGCTTCTTTTTCGAAATTTGAGGTTTTGCTTGGTATGTTTATTTCATTAAGTGTCAGTGACCCATTTTGCACTTCCTCAGCTTTTGCGTTAGGGGTAGCTCCTTCGGGAGTGTTACCAGAGGCTTTGAATTCTGCCTTGCCTGAGGTCTGCAACGACTTACTTGCCTGCAAAGTATTATCTTCTGCTGCTGATGTGTTAGATAGTTCAACTGGATTGCTTGTGGAAGAATCTTTGCTTTGATCATTATTGAGTGTATCTGTAAGCACTGCACCTATTTGCATTCTATATCCCGGGTTCTCCGGAGGTATATTAATACCCATCACGGCTTTTTTGAGTTTCTGATATTCCGGATCTTCTTTTCCTTTCTCTAAAATATCTTGACACTGCTTCTTTAGCGTAGGGTCGCCAATTTTTTCTATTCTTTTACTTAGCTCATTATCTTGGGTAACAGGTGTATTTTGAGCCTGTAACTTGTCCGTTCTTTCTGTTTGTTTAGAAGTCTCTTGATCTACTGGAGCTGTTAGACTTGCTGCTTGCTTCTTTTTTTTAGCGATATTTTCGAGTAATTGGTCGATAAATTGATATTTCTTTGATGTTGCGTCTAGTGATCTTTGATACTCTTTTATATAATCTACAGGGTTTGCTATCAAATCTTCATAACTGACTTTTTCCATAATAAAGTTTAATACTATGCGAAGATTTTTTTTTATTTTGTCCCCTGAGTTTGTCAAACCTATTGCTTGCGATACTGCTATAAACTGCGCATCAGTTAACTTGGGACTCTTTCCATCTGGCATTGTAGATATCTCTAGTAAATTATATTTGTTAGTATGATTTTAATATTTAAATAATATATTTACTAACTAAAATTATAGTACTAATATTAAATAATTAAATATCGAGGAGATAATACAACATATTCTAAAGAATTTATTTATTATTATCTCATTTGTTTAAGTAAAATTTTAAGATTTTTTACTTTAAAAATTTAGCTTTTGAATATATAAGTATGGGAATTTAGTTGTCTCACTCCAACGTACGCGCACTTTTGTCACCCCGTTGAAAAACGGGGGTCCAGGAGATTTGGAAGACTGGATTCCCTCTTTCGAGGGAATGACGGCCCTCCCAGTTGTCACCCCGTTGAAAAAGGGGGCGAAGGAGATATTTATACTGGATTCCCTCTTTCGAGGGAATGACGACCCTCCCAGTTGTCACCCCCTTGAAAAAGGGGGTCCAGGAGATATTTATACTGGATTCCCTCTTTCGAGGGAATGACAAGCAAAGGATCGAGGGAATGACGGCCCTCCCAGTTGTCACCCCGTTGAAAAAGGGGTCCAGGAGATTTGGAAGACTGGATTCCCGCCTTCCCGGGAATGACAAGGAAAGGATCGAGGGAATGACTAGCCCCTACTTTGTCACCCCCTTGAAAAAGGGGTCCAGGAGATTTGGAAGACTGGATTCGTTACTGCGAGGGAATGACAATGAGAAGGAGCCACTGAAGGACTAACAAAATAACAAAAAACAAAAATAAATATAAAATAATATGACTCAATCTCTAGTTTGGATAAGAAGAACATTAAGACTTACAGAAAATAAAGTTATCGCAAAAGCCTTAGAAAATTCTGAAAAAATAAAATTATGCTTCGTGTTTGACCCTGAAATATTAAATTATTTCCCAAATAAGCAAGATAGGAGGCTCTCTTTTATTGTTAATCATCTTGAACAAATAAATCAGGATCTTGGCAGGCATAATGCCTCTATTCAGATTTTATTCGGAAAACCCGAAGAGCAAATACCGAATTTTGCAAGTAATAATGGTTTTACGCAAGTATTTTGTGATGCAGACTTTGAGCCATCCTCTAAAACTAGGGACGAAAAAGTTGCAAAAGCCTTGGGTAATTTAAACATTAAGTTTCATCAGGTTCTAGACCATCTTCTTATGCATCCCTCTTCTATTAAAAAACAAGATGGCACGGCTTATAAGGTATTTACTCCATTTATGAAGCATTTTAGATCCCTTATTAATGCTCAAATTCTTCAGGCCCCTATTTATGCCTTAGAAGAAAGACTGGTGCCAGGCCTTAATAATTTCGATAAAATCAATATATTGCAGAAAGCGGCTTATGAATATCGGGATGATCCTCTTTGGCATCCTCTCAAGGCTTACTCTACATTTGCAAATTTTCTTGAAAATAAGATTGTTGTTTATCATGAAAATAGAAATTTACTTTACGGCAATAACACAAGTACTATATCTCCTTATTTACGATTTGGGGCTTTATCTATTACTGACTGTTTTGCTAGGAGCTTAGATAAAGAAGTCCATCCATCTTTTGTAAACGAGCTAATATGGAGAGAATTCTATGCCTATATTATGTACTGGTTTCCTGACTCTATTGGTTCTGAATTTCAAGTAAAATATAGAGGTACAATTAAATGGCAATTCGATGAGAATTTACTGCATAAATTTAAAAAGGGACTTACCGGCTTTCCAGTTGTTGATGCTGCTGTTAGACAGCTATTAGAAACCGGCTGGATGCATAACAGAGCCCGCATGATTGTCGCTAGTTTTTTTACTAAAAATTTGTTTTTTGACTGGCGCATAGGAGAGGAATTTTTTAGCCAGTATCTTATGGATTATGATCTTGCCTCTAATGCTTGCGGCTGGCAATGGACGGCTTCGGTTGGAACTGACGCTCAGCCATATTTTAGAGTTTTTAATCCTGTTGCCCAAGGTATAAACTTTGATCCGAATGGCGAATATGTAAAACAATTTGTTCCAGAACTTAGAGATGTAAATATTTCTGATATACATGATCCTGAATCGCTAAAAAAATATCATGGAATAAAGTATAATGCTCCTATTGTGGATTATAAAACAAGTCGTAAATATGCTATTGAAACTTTTAGGCAAATAACATGATAAAAATTATCGCAGGTAGGTTAAAAGGTAGAGTAATACCTACAGAAAAAGGAGCAAATTACAGACCTACAACATCTAAAGTACGTGAAGCTATGTTTAGCATATTATCTTCTGGCGAATTTGATGCCTCCTCCTTTTTGCAAAATGCTGTAATGCTAGATTTATACGCAGGCACTGGTAGTATTTCTTTTGAAGCTATATCAAGGGGTGTAATACATTCTACATTAGTAGATATAGATGATGGATCCTTACAGAAAGCAAAGGAATTTGCAGAAAAAATTGGAGAAGCAAGTAGTATATCTATATTTAAATGTTCTGCTACTTGCCTCCCTAAAGCATATAAAAAATATAATTTTGTAGTAATGGACCCTCCCTACAAAAAATTATATCCAGCAAAAACATTACAGTGTCTTGTACAAAATAACTGGCTAGAGAGCGGGGCAATAATCGCAATAGAAACATCTTTGCAAGAAGAAATTACTTTGCCTACTAACATGGAATTAGTTATGATAAAGAAATATGGAAATAGTAAGCTTAGTATTATAAGATATGTCGAAAGCTAAAAAACAATATGTATGTAGTAAATGTGGGTGCGTTTCCAGTAAATGGTCTGGCAAATGTTTTGAATGTAATAGCTGGGATTCCATAGAAGAGGAAGTAATAATTAAGCATAGTCCTGCATCAATTATAGCTTCTGGTAACGATATACATATAACAAACCATCTGGAAATACAGATGTTAGATGATCTTTTAGCAGAAGATATGGGGCGAATCATAACTAGCCTTCAAGAACTTAATAGAGTACTCGGTGGTGGCATAGTACATGGTTCTGTTACTCTAATTGGAGGAGAGCCAGGAGTAGGTAAATCTACAATACTATTACAACTTGCAATTATTTTATCTAGTAATAATATAAATTGTATTTATGTTACGGGGGAAGAATCGGCTAATCAAGTAAAACTTAGAGCATCTAGAATAGATACGAATAGTAGCTCCGTTAAGCTTATAGCTGGTACTAATTTAAACCAGATTCTAAGCTCTATAGAAAGCCAAAAAAATGTTGAAATAGTGATTATAGATTCTGTCCAAACTATGTATAGCGAACATTTTCCTTCTATTCCTGGTGCTGTAAGCCAAATAAAGGCATGTACCCAGACTTTGGTAAATTTTGCAAAACAAAAAAATATTGCCTTGTTTATAGTGGGCCATGTAACTAAAGATGGGGATCTTGCTGGCCCAAAACTTTTAGAACATATGGTAGATACTGTACTATATTTAGAAGGAGATCAGAATAATCAATATAGAATATTGCGCGCCGTTAAAAATAGATTTGGTAGTGTAAATGAAATTGGCGTATTTGAAATGACGAGCTTTGGCCTGAAAGAAGTACTGAATCCTTCCGAATTATTTCTTATGCAAAGAGAAAATAACATAAGCGGTACATGTGTATTTGCTTCTATTGAAGGCACAAGACCTGTATTAGTTGAAGTGCAAGCACTTATTGCGCCATCTTTTATGCCTATGCCAAAAAGATCTGCAATCGGATGGGATAATAATAGATTATCTATGATACTTGCGGTGCTTAATGTAAGATTTGGCCTTAATGTTTCTAACAAGGAAATATATTTAACAATAGCAGGCGGGCTTAGAATAGTAGAACCAGCTATAGATCTTGCAGTAGCTGCGGCGCTTATTTCTGCCGCAAATAATAAACCTTTGCCGAAAAATAGTATATTCTTTGGGGAAATAGGGTTATCCGGAGAAGTCAGAATAGTTGCAAACCTAGAATCAAGGATAAAGGAGGCAATAAAGCAGGGATATAGTTCTATATATTGCTCTATAAAATCTACCTCAGATATTGCTAAAGAATATAGAAATTATATCAAGCAAATTAACCATGTAGCTCAATTAAAATCTATAATATAAAATCAAGTAGAAATTATGCCAGAAGTCAAAAAGAAAATTATAGAACAATTAGAGCAAACTATTAATTATCGGTTTCAAAATAAAAAATTACTAGAACAAGCCTTAACGCATCCATCTCTTAATGACCATAAATCTGATATCAGCAATGAAAGGTTAGAATTTTTAGGAGATAGCGTCCTAAATATGATCATAACAGAAGCTCTTTACATTAAGCACGAGAATGAACTTGAGGGTGCTTTATCACGAAAACGAGCATATCTTGTTTCATCAAATGGTGTGTCCATGGTTGCATCTAACCTTGGATTGCAAAATTTTCTTTTTCTCTCAAGGGGAGAGGAAAAAACGAATGGGAGAACAAATCCTAAGAATCTAGAAAATGCCTTAGAAGCTATTATTGGCGCTATATATTTAGACGGCGGCATTATAGAGGCTAAAAATTTTATTTTATCAAGTTGGCGCAGTGCTATTGAGAGTGCCACTGATTGTGATATAGATGAAAAATCTTACCTACAAAATTGGGCACAAAAAAACTACGGCATTATTCCTAAATATATTCTAATCTCTCAAAGAGGTAGTAAACATTCCCCAATATTTGAAATAGAAGTAAAGATAGAAAATATAGGGTCCTCCATAGGTACAGGCAAAAACAAAAAAGAGGCCGAAAAAAACGCCGCTAATTTCTTTTTAGCAAAATATGTAGTAAAATATTGAGAGTTCTTAGGGCCTATTTTACTACAAATAAAGCCCCTTTTCTTGCCCACAAGATAAATTTATTTTTTCTTATATAATTTAGTATTTGCCGAAATAAAATCCATTAAAGCCAAGCAGAATCCGGATAAAACAAAAACTAAATATATTATCACGGTCCATAAAATCTCATAAAATTCATAATTCTCTACTGACATAAATATTTTTAATAAATATATTCCAGCTATGGCAATAATTGAGGATAATAGCTTAACCTTCAGAGCTGCAAAATCAACAGATTTTCTCCAGTCGGGCTCGTCTATATGGTCTCCTAAATCCATTTTGGAAACAAAATTTTCGTATCCCGAAAACACAACTATTAATACCAAATTACCAGCCAATGATAAATCTATTAGAGTTAATATTTCAAGTATAATTCTATTAGGCTTCATAGATAAAGATTCCGAGCAAAAATAAGCAAATTCCTTCATAAAGCTAAAAAGTAAAATAAATAGCCCTATGGAAAGACAAATATAGAAAGGCGCCATTAGCCATCTACTTGCAAATAAACTTCTTTCGATGATCTTTTCTATTGTCTTTAACATATTATTTTCTTAATTAATTTGGTAGATTGTATATTAAGTTATTTAATTAGACAATCAAATGAGTATTTAATGAGATGATTTTAATTAAAGCTGTTAAGTGGAATATTTGCACCAGACGTATTGTTTTGCTGATCCACCATATCTCCATGTCATTCCCACGAAGGTGGGAATCCAGTCTCACCATCTCATGGATCCCCTTTTACAAGGGGATGACAAAGGGGGGGTCGTCATTCCCTCGTAGGAGGGAATCCAGTATTACTATCTCCTGGATCCCCTTTTACAAGGGGATGACAAGAGGGAGGGCTGTCATTCCCACGAAGGTGGGAATCCAGTATTACTATCTCCTGGACACCATCATTTGCCAATACAAAAACTAGAAAATATATTATCTAAAATATTTTCTGCATCTATTTTACCTATCATAAATAATAAGCTTCTTGCGCTAAGCCTTAAATCTTCTGCGGCTAATACTAAATCTCCTGTTAAATCTACTCTATTTAAGGCATTTAAAGCCTCCTTTATGCAAATTCTATGACGCTCTTGAGTAATTACGCATTTATCATTACTACCAGCTATTTTAGAAGCTATTTTTATTATTTCATTTATAAGTGATTCTAAACCTATTTCACTCTTCACTGATATTTTAATTTCTGGCATATCATGAAAATTACTATCTTTATGTTCTCCAGATTCATCTGCTAATAAATCTATTTTATTAGCTACAAAGATTAGATTTTCGCGGTCAAAATAATCTTTATAATCAAGCACTTCATCCTCTATAGATCTGATAATAATCTTAATATCTGAGGTATCTAACGCTTTTATTGCCCGCTTTATTCCTTCTTGCTCTACGGGATTATCTGTATCTCTTATTCCTGCCGTATCTATGAGTATAATAGGATAGCCGCCAATATCTAAATGGCTTTCTACTATATCTCTCGTAGTACCTTCCGTATTAGAAACTATAGATACATCCCTTTTAGTTAAGTAATTCATTAAACTAGATTTACCCGCATTTACCTTGCCAAATATAGCCATAGTAATCCCGGATCTTAAGCGCTCCCCTTTTCTATCATCCTGTAGAAAATTTTCTAAAGAATTTTTAATATTATTTATCAGCATTAAGGTATCACAAATTACTTCTTCTGGTATATCTTCATCGGGAAAATCTATATAAGCCTCTACAAGGCTCATGGCGCTAATTAATTCCCTCCTCCATCTTGAGCATAATTCGAATAAATATCCTTGCATTTGGTTTATGGCCTGCTTATGCTGCATAGAAGTTTCTGCATTAATTAAATCCATTAAGCCCTCTATTTTTGTAAGATCAGTTTTACCATTAAGCAGAGCTCTTCTAGCAAATTCACCTGCTTCTGCGTAACGCAAATCTTCCATTTCAGATAAGCTAATTGTAAGGATTTTATGCACTGCAATACTTCCGTGGGTGTAAATTTCTACTAAATCCTCGCCTGTAAAACTATTAGGAGCCTTAAAAAATACAAACATAGCATCATCAATTAATTCACCAGTAACTGGGTGTTTTAAAAACCCTCGGTACATAAATTTTGGCTCAATATGGCTTAATTTTGTAAATTTTATAATAGACTCTAGCGCGGATGGTCCAGAAATACGGTATATGGCAATTGCAGCCTTGCCCATTCCGGAACTTAAGGCATAAATAGTTTTTTTAGAATGCATTTTTCTATTTCTTTTGAATTTAAGAATAATATGCACTATAATTCCACTTTTCAACTTACAAAAATTAAAAAATGCATCATCACAAGACTTTGGATTGGAATAAGAATTTTAATGAGACTTTGAATAAACATTTCTTACCAGATTTAGCAAAAAACTTAATAGAAAAATATAAAGAAGCGTTTCCTGTTGATTTTCAATTCAAATATAGCCCAATAGATGCTGCATCAGATATAGAGAAATTAGAAGCGCTCTCAGATAGCACAAAAATAGTATATGATTTAGAGCAAAAAAATGGTAAAAATTTTCTGAAAATATTTTCTTCAGAAGGTAAACTTAGTCTTTCTAAAATTATGCCTCAAATAGAGAATTTAGGCTTTATAGTCCACGAAGAACAATATTACGAATTGTTAAATAATCTAAATAAATCTATACATATATATTTAGTTGAAACCATAGCAAATGAGCATAATTTTCTCCATTCTAAAAAACTTGTAGAAGATGCTTTATACGCTATTTATCATCAAAAAACTAGTTATGATCATTTAAGCAAACTTATCTCTTACGAGCATATTTCCTGGCGTGATCTGGATTTAATTCGTACACTTGCTACATATTCTCATCAAGTTTCTATAAACTATGATTTTATATATATTAGTAGAACTCTGGTTACTTATTCGCATTTTGTAAGAAAATTAGTGGATTTATTCTATCTAAAATTTTCACCATCACAGCAAAATCAACAAAAATATACCCAGCTATTTTCCGAATTATCTGAAGACCTAATAAATATTACTAATGTATTAGACGACAAAGTTCTGAGATCTATGTTATATTCCATAGACGCAGCAGTGAGAACTAATTTTTTCCAAAAAAATCAGGATGATAAAGAAAACAACCCTAGTAATTTTAAAAACTATATTTCTATAAAATTTAATTCTAGCAAAGTTCCTGAAATGCCTCTACCTATACCGTATGCAGAAATTTTTGTATATGCAAGAGATTTTGAAGGAATCCATTTAAGAGGTGGCAAGGTAGCCAGAGGCGGTATTAGATGGTCTGATAGAAAAGAAGATTATAGGGTAGAGGTTTTAGGTCTAATGAAAGCCCAAATGACCAAAAATACTGTTATAGTTCCAGTTGGCTCTAAGGGTGGATTTTGCGTACATTTTAGCCAACAAGACTGCGCTAAAGACTATATGAATAAAGTAATTAATTCGTATCAGAATTTTTTGAGAGGGCTATTAGATATTACAGATAATATAATTGACGGAGAAATTATCTCTCCAGCAGAATCTATTCTATATGACGAAAAAGATCCATATCTTGTTGTAGCGGCAGATAAAGGTACTGCAACATTTTCCGATTATGCTAATAAGGTTTCAGCGGAATATAATTATTGGCTGGGAGATGCATTTGCATCTGGTGGCTCTAAGGGATATGATCATAAAAAAATAGCAATTACCGCAAGAGGTGGTTGGATTTCTGTCCAAAGGCATTTTAAAGAGATGGGGCTAGATATTGCAAAAGATCCAATTACAGTGGTAGGGATAGGGGACATGTCTGGTGATGTATTTGGAAATGCTATGATTTTATCTAATAATATAAAGCTTATTGCGGCTTTTAACCATATGCATATATTTGTAGATCCGGATCCAGATCCAGAAATAAGCTACCAAGAGAGAAGAAGATTATTTGACACGCAAGGCTCTAAATGGTCTGATTATAACAAAGATCTTATATCTAGCGGAGGCGGAATTTACGAGAGATCTGCAAAGTCTATTTCTTTATCAAACCAAGCCATAAAGGCACTTGGAGCAGAAGAAGGGAGTATAAATACACCTAACGATCTTATAAAAGCTATTTTAAAAGCAAATGTCGATTTACTATGGAACGGAGGCATTGGAACTTACATTAAAGCTTGCTCAGAAGAAAATTATAATATAGGTGATAAAACTAACGATAATGTACGTATTAACGGCAAAGAAGTTAGGGCTAAAGTTATAGGAGAAGGAGGAAATTTAGGAGTATCACAAAAAGGAAGAATAGAATATGCATCTAAAGGAGGTATGATAAATGCCGACTTCATAGATAATTCAGCGGGGGTGGATTGTTCTGACCATGAAGTGAATATTAAGATAGCTCTTGGCAAAGCAATAGAAAAAGGCAGGCTTACAATAGAAGAAAGAAATAAATTACTAGAAGAGATGACTAACGATGTTGCATCTTTAGTCCTAGAAGATAATTTAAATCAGACTCTTGCGATATCAATCATGCAACAATCATCGCTTTTTAGTTTAGAGATTTTTGCAATGCTTTTAAATTATTTAGAAAATACTTCTTCTTTGAATAGGGCATTAGAATTTATTCCAACAACCCAAGAATTAATTTCTAGATCTAAAGTGCGTGCTAATTTAACTAGGCCAGAACTTTCTGTAATTTTATCTTATAGCAAAATAGCAATATATAGAGAGCTAGAAGATAGCAAAATAGCTACTGAAAAATATTTTACAAAATGGTTATTAGAATATTTTCCGCCTCTAATGCGTCACAAATTTAAAGAAGATATTTTAGAGCATCCTCTCAAAAAAGAAATTATTCTTACAATAGTGACGAATAAACTGGTGAATAGGTTGAATGCACAAGTTATAAATTCTATTAAAATAGAAACAGGGTGTGAAATTTGCGATATAGTAAGAGGATTTGTTATAGTGCAAGAAATTTTCGACATAGAATCTCTATGGCAAGAAATAGATAATCTCCCGTCTAGCGTACCACTTGCTACAATTATGGAAATTTATACCTATATAAACAAAGTAATAAGAAGGGGTATATCATGGATGATAATTAATATGAAAAGCCCTCTTGACATAGAAGAATCTATCAATAGATATAAAGATAGTGCGCTTAAAATATCAGAAATACTTACCAAAAATCTTCATGCTAAAGCGCATGATAAGTATGAGCTAAAATTTAATAAATATTTAGATGCAGGTTTAAGTAAAGTTCTTGCAGAAAAATGCGCGAGTCTAGATTCATTAGTATCTTCTTTTGATATTGCAATGATGAGCCTAGACACACACCAGAATCCAGAAATTATTTGCAAAAGCTATTTTTTAGTTGCAGATTTGTTTCACTTAGATTTTTTAAGAAAATTATGTGATAATCTTATGCTAGATTCATATTGGCAGAGACTCAGTTTACAAACGATAAAAGACGACCTTTATTCCAAGCAAAGAAAAATTCTCGCAATAATTGCCAAAGATAAAATGTTGCACGAAGTTGATAAATGGTATAGACTACATCTTAAATTTTCTTCATCATATAATAATTTTATCGAAAATTTGCAGACTCTGGAAAATACCGATACAAGCATGGTGATTTTAGCAAATAAAAAACTGGAATTATTTATTCGAAAACAATGAAAAACTTAGAGCAAATAGGTGATTTATTAAAAAAAGCACGCAATTCCCGATCTTTGGATTTATACAAAGTGTCAGAGGATTTGCGCATTCGAAAAAAATATCTAGAAGCTATTGAATCTGGCTCTTTTGGGGATATACCCGGAGATGCTTATGCAAGTGGTTATATAAGAATGTATGCGGACTATCTTGGAATAGAAGAGGATTTATTGAGTAAACAGATACAAAAAAACCAGCCACAAGCAAAAAAATTTCCAAATACAAAAAAAGGTATTGAGGATCACTGGGTTTTGATTAGTATGTTTGCTGTTACATTTACAATTCTATGTATGATACTGCTTTATAGGAGTGATAATAGAGTTTTGTATACAAATCCTTATCTAGAAGAAAAGCTAGAAGACGAAAAAAGTGAGTTTTGGGACTGAAATTATGGAAGATTTGGTAGGAATCGCAGGTATAATTAAAAATAACTTATTCAAATTAGATGCAAAAATCACTAGTTTAAATATGCAAAATCAGGATTTGTTTAAGCAAAATCAGAATCTTGCACAGCAAACTAAAGAATTAACACAAGCTGTATTTAATCTTGAAAAGGAAAAAGACGAGATAGTAAAAAAACTAGAGCAAGAAATTCAGCTTCTCGTCCTAGAAAATGAGAGGCTTGATTTAATAAAAAGCTCATTAGAAGAGAAGAATTTGGAACTTAGAGTAGAATGCACAAAAGCTTTAAAACAGGTTGAGAGAGCCTTATCTGAAATATCTATAATAGAAGATACAAAAATTAATCAATTAACTAATACTAGTGAGTATAATGGCGATAGTAGAAGTACGACTTAGAAATAGAGCATTTAATTTAGAATGTTCAGAAGAAGAAAAAAAACAAGTAGAGCTTGCCTCAAATAATCTAGTCTCGCTATTCGAGAGACTAGATGTTTCCTCTGGAAACGCCGCCTCTATGGAACATTTACTTGTGCTTGCTGCTGTATTATTACAAAATGATAAAATGCCAGAACTAATGGAAGCAAAAGCTAAAGAAAGACAGCTAGATACACTTGCCCAAATATTGCCAGAATTACAAAGGATAACTGAGTCTATAATTTAGACAAGCATTTGTTTGTTTTACAGCAATTCTCGTTTTGTAAAATTAACCTCATTTGACTTATTCGCACTAAACCTTAATGCTTCGGGCTCTTACCCAATCTTCATTTTTAAATGATCCAATTAAATGATCCAAATGAATTTAGCGGATCTCGCCTTGTTGCTAGCAATTAATATATACATGCGCTCGGCTTCGGCCTAAAATTCATTTGTCTAATTTAATTCTTGCGAATGGTATTATTTCTCTTTAAATGCTCTAAACATAGAATCTGTAATCGGATCTAGTAAATATCGAGCAAGGGTTCTTGTGCCAGTTACTATATTAACCTCTACCTGCATTCCAGGCCTTAAGTATAATTTGTTTTTCTTTCCAACCCTATTAAAATCATCCATATCTATTTCGATTTTAGCTATATAAGAAGGCTCTTGTTGTCTTGGATCTGGACTTTTGTCATATACTACGTCAGGGGAGAGAGATGCAACAACTCCGCTAAAAACAGGAGTGGTTCTAGATTTAAATGCACTAAACTTAATTTTTGCTTTAAGTCCAACATGGACAGATGCGATATCCTTGCTCGCAATTTTTGCTTCTACTATTAGCGTATCGTTTAATGGAAGTATTTCTGCGACCGGATTACCTGGGCCCAAGACACCACCTATGGTTGTTGCATGCATTTCAATTACAGTTCCATCTACTGGAGAGCGTAATATGATTTTATCAAGCACATCCTTGGCTGCGTTATATTTTTCTAATGCTTCATTTTTTAGAACGTGGGTTTTGCTTAGTTCTTCAAGAATTTTTGCTAAATAATCGCTTTTTATTTTTAAGGTATTAGCTTCATCTTCTGTAATAGCCTCCTTAATTCTTGCTATATCAGATTCTATTTCAACTAAATGACTCTCGCTTTCAGAATCTTTAGCCTCCATACCAAGTAGATCTGATTTCTTCAGATGACCTTTGCTAAATAGGTTTTTATAAGATTTTAGCAACTCTTTGTTTACTTTCTGATTTTTAATAGCAGTTTGTCTTCTAGCAGTCAACCCCTCTAATTGCTTCTCTAACTGAATATGTTTTTGAGCTAAAGATTCAAGAGCTTTTTTGTATCCTTC
>JANRMA010000053.1:0-3379 GCA_033762035.1 Rickettsiaceae bacterium | reverse complement strand
GGATAAAAATCCAGCTCCTCAGCCACAAAATTAGCCGTGCCCCAATTTTTAAAAGGCGCAAGACTTGCACCAGAAGCTCCGCCTCTAACTGCATTTTCTAGTAAAATTCTCATAGAATAAGGCAATTTTGATAAATTTATACCTTCTTTGCTACAGACCAAATTTAGATCTACTATTGTAAAATTTACTCCTTTGCATACCAAACTTGACTTAAAATCACTATTAATATTATGTTGTGCCATTAGATATCCTTATTATAATATTTTTTGCATCAATACAGAAAATATGAAAAAACTACCTTAGTAAAGATTTTTATCTAGTTTGCTGAGAAAAATATAAAAATAAAATAGAACATGTTGTCTTTAAATAATATCTCCATTGAAATTCATGGTAAAAATATCATTAGTAATCTTTCGTGCGATTTAGACGCAGGATCTATTTGCTACATTATCGGTAAAAATGGGTCTGGCAAAACATCATTGCTTAAAGCTATAGCTGGCATCAAATCCTTAAAGTCTGGCTCTATTAGTATATTTAAACATGAAATTGCGGAGCTACAGAAACCTTATTGTCTTTACATAGGTCATGAAAACGCATTAGATCCTAGCCTTTTGGTAGAAGATCAACTTACCTTTTGGGCAAAAAGCTATAACTCATTTAATCTTATTGCTGCAACTATTGAATATTGGCGCTTGAGAGAATATCTGCAATTACCTTGCGCTTATCTATCTAAAGGTCTTAGCCAAAAAGTTTCCCTTAGTAGGCTTATTTGCTCCCATGCAGATATTTGGTTATTAGATGAGTCTGATGCCAATCTTGATAGCAATAATTTAAAGCTACTTCATAATGCAGTAATTTCCAAAGCTAACTCAGGCGGTATAGTTCTTATGAGCACCCACGGCAAAATTGAAATAGAATCTGCAAAAATACTAGACTTAAATCAAAATATACCTAAATTATGTGATTTTCATGAACTAAGACAATAAAATGATAAATCTACTGATGTATATGCTCAGGCAAAATTTTATAGCTCGTAAAAGCTTTTTTTTACAAGTACTGCAAAACTTCACTACATTAACAGCTTTATATATTATGAGCTCTGATTATACTATAATATACAAATTACTACCGTCTCTGATATTACTTCTTACAATAATCAATACAATTAATTTTATAGATAATATTTTTACTAATGATGAAGCATTAGGTATATTAGATTTTTACAAGTCATGTTATGAAATCGAAGTCATAATATTTGCTAAGTATCTAACTTTATTGCTTTTTTCTATTTTATGTCTTATAGTTACCACTGTAATTTCTTATATTATTTTTTCCCTCACATTAGATTTGGTTTTTTTTATAATTTTGGGCTCGGTATTAGCTTTGATAACTTCTTGTATTATTTTTTGCATTATGGGGGCTTTAAGTTTATATATCACAAATCATTTATACATTATAAGTTCTTGTATTATACCATTTATCTTTCCCTCGCTAATAGTTTATAGTCTTTTTGTTCAAACAAATAATATAAAATTTTTGATGATTTCATTGGGTATAAATTGTATTATTGTTCCATTAGGTTTTTATTTAACCAAAAAATTACTTGAGGAATAGTTTGGTGACAATAACATTAGTGTGTAAAATTAGAATTCTTACTTATACAAATTAGATTTAGTATTGATATTTTGCTTTAATATTAATCTATTATATGTTCTAATAAAATAAATAAAAAGTACAAAACTTTTATGGAAGAAATTAATTTATTGTTAAATTTATTTAATGGCGAAAGTAATAATATTAAACCGCCTAAAACTAATCTATTGCCTAAAGCTATCATAAATTCTAAATCGAACAAAATAATCAGTATAAATGAATCTATTGTAGAATCTTTTTTTACGCCTGAAACAGTGCCAAAGCACCAAAATACCTTAAACTCAGAAGAGATGTTAAAATTTGCTAAAGATTGCTTAAATGCCAGTAGAGTTACTAAGGCTCTTACAATTCTGAATAAAATTTCCTATTCAAATGATTTCAAAGCTACTAATATGAATTTAAGTAAAAATGATTACATAGTCATAGCAACATCATTGATATATAATAATAGATACCTAGAAGCTGTGGAAATCGCAGAAATAGTAACTTCTTTAGAAGGTTCTGTTGTTGAATATGACATAAACGTAATTTACGAATGTATGGATTTTTTAACGAAAACAGGTAAATCTATAGCCCCCCTAGAAACTATATTAAATATTATGCAAGTGCCTAGTTTTGTAAACGAGGCTGACGCTCAATCATCGTCATTATTTTTACAACAACAATATCGGGTAGAAAGCTTGTTAATTAGTGCTTATAATGAGCTGAATTGTAAATCTTTCTTAAAAGCAGCTGAATACTTTGAAGATGCTATTGAAACATCTACAGTATTATTACCAATAAAAGAATATTTATCTTACGGATATTGTCTCCAAAATCTTCAAGAATATAACCCTGCTATTCTTTTGGCCCAAAAAATTATCTCATATTATCCAGATAATATAGAGGCCTATATGCTTTCATCATGGTGTTTTTACAAAACTTTTGAATATGAAAACGCCATAGATTCTATCAAAAATACAATAAAAATTATTAATGAGATAGTAGTTAGCGACAGGAATAGTGATAGAGAAAATTACTTATGGATAAAATCCCTTCAAAATAACTGCCTTATAAGTTTAATATATATGATCAAAGGTCAATTTCCTGAATCATTAGATAATTTGAATTTTTATTTTAGAGAAATGTGTCAATATTATAGTAATCTTAGCGCAAAGCCTTATGCCGCAAAAACATATTCTGAAATATCCTCAGAATTAGCTTTTTGCAAAAGAAAGTGCTACTCCGCAAATGAAATTAAGAAAATTATCTCTAAAGTTGTAAATAGTAACATAGTAGAGACCCAAAAAAAAGAAATTTTAAAATCAGATATAGTAATTCGTTGTTTTGAGGATTTAATATTAGAATCTACGGAGCAAAAACATAATCCTCATATTCGCATGTTAAAAAAATATAGCGATGAAATAAGCGCAGATTATATATATAATGTTAGTAGTGATTCTATTATTGAAGATAATAAGGATGAAGCGCTTATATCTGTTGCAAAAGATTTATCAGAGCCATCTTATATTATTTAGATTTATTTGCTGAGGTAAGTTTTATAGCCCGTTTTATTGCTTTAGTTATAAACTGAGGCGCAATTCATTCTTGACTTAGGCTAGAAAAAATACTATATTTCTCTAGCCCTTACTATAGAAAAATAAACTATCTTATGGGTTTGTAGCTCAGTTGGTTAGAGCACACGCCTGATAAGCGTGAGGTCGGAAGTTCAAGTCTTCTCAAACCC
>JANRMA010000052.1:0-7648 GCA_033762035.1 Rickettsiaceae bacterium | reverse complement strand
CGCTTACACCTATAAAGCCAGCTATAGAAGTAATTATCCTTACAGGCTTGCCATATAGATCCCCCATGGCTTCTGCTATAGATAATTTGCCTAAAAATTCGGCAAGCCTTGGGGCAAAAAAATATCCTACTAGTAGAAGGCATATAACATCTCCTATTCCAGTCCACATAAAATATAGGCCATTATTATAAGATTCAGATATAGTCTGGAAAAACACTCCTCCACTAACGCAAGTTGAAACTATAGTAGCTGCCAGGGTGAATGTGGAAAAATCTCTATTTCCTACAGCATATTCTTTAATATTTTTAATGCCTCTGCTAGAGCCTAATCCTAATATTATATTAACAACTAAAAACCCAATAAAAATCGCTGAATCTATATCCATATTTCCTAATCTATTTTAAATATTCTTATCTAATCTCTCCAGTCATTCCTGGACTTCTTTGTCATTCCCTCGCTCCTTCTCATTGTCATTCCCACTCTTCTTTGTCATTCCTAAGCTGCGGCGGGAATCCAGAATAAATATCTCCTGGATCTCCTTTTACAAGGGGATGACAAGAGGCAAATCTGTCATTCTCTAGCTCCTCACCATTCCCTGGATCCCCTTTTTCAAGGGGATGACAAGGCACAGAGAGTCATTCCCACGAAGGCGGGAATCCAGTCTTACCATCTCCTGGATCCCCTTTTACAAGGGGATGACAAGAGGGCAAATCTGTCATTCTTTGGCTCCTTACCATTCCCTGGATCCCCTTTTACAAGGGGATGACCTAAAAATAACTTATTATAACAGAATTTTATTTTAATACAACTAAATTTTTACTAAAGAATTTGTTACTATCTTAAATAATAATAATATTTCCCCCTTTGCGCGCTTTGGCATCCGATTTTTAAATAATCCAAATGAGTTTACCGAAGCTAATGAACTTTAGTAGATAGTCTAGATAATACTATCATCATAACTATCAGCAGAAACAAAGCCGATAAGAGCATCGTTTATATCTTCGTTATCTTGCGCAGAAGATTCTTGGGGATTGCTAGTATTACTACTACTAATTTCTTCTTCAGATATTTTATCAAAGCTGCAATCCATAGAAGTCAAAGCGCAGTTTGGGTTCTCTGATGCAATTAACGGCAACATATTTTGTATTTCAGCCATATTAGTTTCATGAGCTATCTCCATAGACTCTATAATATTTTTTAAATTTCCTGGTATGGCTCGATCTTGCAAGTTAGATATAAATCTCATAAAAGGATTGTCAATAACTACTTTGCCCTCTTTATCATCGATAATGTAATTAGACTTAAGCGCATCAAGAAATTCGCGATTAAGTTTCGGGATGGATTTAAGTACACTGCGTCTTAATAAAAGTAATATTGCCTCAGTCTCATGAGGTTCAATAAAATTATCTAAACAAAGCTTTACAATACGAGAATATTCTGGATAAAGTAATTCACATCCATCAGCCAGCTTTAATTTCATCTGATCTAAATCTGAAAAACTAGGCATATTAGTTAATGCCACATGCAAAGGAATTACAGGATATTGGAATAAAAAGAATAAGAATAATGCCTCTATGTAACTTAGATGGTTATAAATTTCATCCATGGCCACAAAGATTGTATCCTTAATTTTACTCGGGATCAAATCATTATATTTTTGTATAAATTCTATGATTTCAGCCTCAAAATATCCAAATTCTTTATCATTTAAATAAGTATGCTTTGATAAAGAATGAAAACGGACTTTTATAATATCTACTGTTCCTTGGTTTATAACAAGACCACAATCATTTATAAATTTAATATCTTCTTGGGTAACACTAGATGCGTAAAATATCTTATCTACAAGGCTAATTAGGCCTGGATTAATATTTGTGATACCTAATTTTTCTATAAAGTCATTTTGTGCATTATTTAATGCCGTTTGTCTTTTGGATAAAAACTTTATAACAGAAGATTCGTACTGTAGCATAGCATTAAGATGCCTGATATCAGAGTCAGTGATATTATCTATATATGCGCCTTTAAGTATTAAATATTTAGCCACTTCATCATGAACATTATTTAGCGCAGCATATAGGGGGGTAGATCCCTGGTTTGTTTCAAGATTAATATTTCCTCCGTAAATAATCAAGAGTTTTAATGTCTCAAAGGCTCCTAGTTTAGATGCAAGATATAAAGGAGTAGCCCCCTTGTTGTTTCTAGCATTAACTTCAGCGCCGTTTTTGATTAACAAATTTATAATAATTTCCGCTGTTTCTTGTGCGATTTGCTCTGATGCAACTTTAAACACAGCTAAATGAAGCGGAGTGGATAATTCAGCATCCCCAGCATTTGGATTTGCGCGATATTTCAATAAACTAGTCATTATATCAACATTACCTATATCAATTGAGAAATGAAGTGGCGTCCAGCGCGAGTGATCTAAGGCGTTAGAATCGGCTCCATATTGTAGTAAAATATTAGCTGTTCTAAAATTACCATTATAGGCAGCTAAATGAAGAGGTGTTGATAATTGCCTATCCGCGGTATTAGGGTTTGCACCAAATCTAAGGAGGGATTTTAAAATATCAATATTACCATACAAAGCTGCTAAATGAATAGGCGCACGGGATATAGCGTCGCAAAGATTAGGGTTTGCGCCATATTCTAATAAAATATCAGTTATTTCATCATTTCCGTAGAAGGCCGCTAAATGGAGAGGTGTCCATAAGTCATGAGTCCTAGGATTAGGGCTTGCGCCAGATTTAAGGAGAGCTTTTGCAATTTTATTCCCGAAATTACTTGCAGCAATATGAAGCGCTGTCCAAGAATCCGTACTTGCATAATTCACATCTGTATTTGCTTGTATCAGAAATACGACTGTATTATATTGTCTTTTAGATGTAGCTAGCAACAAACATCTTTCCTTAGCCAAATTTTGCGCTCTATCTTCAAAAGTTGGATCATCATGGCCCATGATAATTCTTGACAACATACTAGATTGATTCATATAAGAGTAAATTTCCTGATTTATATAGTTAAAGTAGCAATTCTAATCTATGTTTAACGTAAAATCAATTTTACTGTCTTAATACTTCGCGCATTAGCATCAATAATTTCTGCAAAAACATTATTATCCAAAGCAATTTTTGTTCCTACTTTTGGAAAATACCCAGCCCTTGCAAGAACAAGCCCTCCAACAGTCTCAAAATAATCATCTGATTTTTTAAGCATGATAGATAATATTTTCTCTACTTTATCTATTTCTACTCTTGCATTACATATAATTGTATTAGAATTAATTAATTTTATTGCTTCCTGATTAACCTCTTCGGTAACGTGCTCATCCTCTATTTTACCAACTAATTCTCCAATGATATCCTCGATAGTTACTATTCCGTCAGTGCCGCCATATTCATCTATTACAACAGCTATATGAGTTTTGCGTTTTTTCATTTCTGATAATACATCCATTAAACTCATGGAAGGAACAATAACAAGATGTTTCCTAATAAGTTTTTTTATAATAATAGGCTTATCCTGCGCAAGCGCGGAGAATAAATCTTTTATATTTAAAAAACCAACAATATTATCTAAAGAATCTTGGTATACTAATGTACGCGTGTGACAGTCGTCTAAAATGGTAGAAAGCACCTCAGATTCTATAGATTCAAGTCTTACTGCAGAAATATCAGATCTAGGTATCATAATTTTAGACACGGTCTTTGTGCGAAAGTTCAGAAAATTTTTATAAATTAAGTCTTCATTTACATCTATCTCTGAATTCTGCGTAATATTATCGCAAGAATCTACAAAATGCGGCTGATTTGCTGCTTTATGTTCGTTGAATTGATATTGATCCGGATTAAAAAAATTTTTTAGCGCTGTAAATATCGATTGTTTTGAATCGATTTCGTTTGGTTTTTGCTCCATCAAGAAAGTCTTTTTGTGCCGTTTACTCATAAATTGGGGGCCTACTAATTTGCATTTTATTTAGCAATTTAATCTCCTCTTCTAGCATGATTTCGTAGTCTTCTTCATTTTCATGATCATATCCTACTAAATGCAGTATAGCATGTATAAAAAGATGAGTAAAATGGTTTTGCATAGAAATCTTATAAAATTCTGCCTCTTTTTCTATTACTTCAAGTCCAAACGCTATATCTCCAAGTATAATATCCCCTTCAAAATCATTAGGATTCAAGTATCTATAATCGTAATCTTTGTCTGGAAAAGCTAACACATTAGTGGTTTTATCTTTTTCTAAAAAACGTTTATTTAAACTTTGCATCTCAATCTCGTTAGTCAGCAACAAGTTTACTTCTAAAGATTTTGCTTTATGCAGAAACGGGCTATTCTCTACAAAAGATCTTAAAACTTCCATAAAGAATTTTTTTTTTGCAAATTTAACACAGATCCATCCTTTATCTCTTCTTATTACTTCCATGTGTATTTTATTTTTCATATAGTCACTATTTACAATTTGCTTAAATTCTAATTTTCTTATAAATCTCTTAATTATATAAGATTTCAATAAATTTGCAATGGCAGAAGAGCCTGAAGATCAAGAATCTAAAACGGAACAGCCTTCGGAACGGAAAATAGAAGAATCGTTTGAAAAAGGTAATATAGCATATTCACGAGAAGTAACAAGTTTCATGATGCTTCTAAGTCTTGCTTTGATTGTGTATTTTATTATCCCCTTTACCACATCAAAAATAGGAATTAATCTTAAATCTATTATAGAAGATGCAGGTCAAACAGATTTTACCGAAGAAGGTGTAGGTAAAATTATTATCCAGTCTTTTAATAGGGCGGTGTTTTTTTGCATACCAATATTTTTAAGTATAGTTGTTATTATTATATTTTCTAATATTGCACAACAAGGAAGATTTGTATTTTCTCCAGAAAAATTATTGCCAGATTTGTCTCGCATTTCTCTGGCCTCGGGAGTAAAAAGGCTATTTTCTTTAAAAAGTTTTATGGAATTTTTTAAAGGATTATTGAAAATCACTATCACCGCAATAATAATATACTATATAGTTATAAGCGATATTAAGGCTCTAACTATATATCCTATGATGCCTCATGAAGTAGTTATTATGCAACTATTTAAAATAGTGAATGACATACTGATATCTATCTGTGTCTTTATGTTTATTATTGCAGTAAGCGACTTCTTCTATCAAAAATATGAATATCTGAAAGGCTTAATGATGAGCCGACACGAGATTAAAGAAGAATATAAACAAACTGAAGGTAATCCAGATGTTAAACGCAGGCAAAGAAGCCTTATGCAGTCCAGCGCAAAAAGGCGCATGCTCTCAAGAGTACCAGAAGCTGACGTTGTTATTACAAACCCAGAGCACTATTCTGTTGCTCTTTATTACGAAAAAGGGAAAACTCTTGCTCCTATTATAGTTGCCAAAGGCCTTGATTTAGTTGCTTTAAAAATACGAGAAATAGCTAAGGAAAATAAGGTGCCTGTTATAGAGAACCCACCACTTGCAAGAGCCTTATATTTGGTAGATTTAGAGAAACCTATTCCGGTAGAGCATTATGAAACAGTTGCAAAAATTATTAGTTATGTTTACTCACTAAAGAAAAAGAAACTATAATATAAGTTTTAACACTACTTTACATTTGATTGATATTAATATATAATAAATTGCTGATCTAAAAATACGCAATAATGGAAAAATAATGCAAATAACCTTTTGGCCAATTTTATTAAATACACCTAATTTCAGATATTCCCCTCAAAACTTAGATGTCATGAATGATGACGAAGATTATAAAACTTTGACAATAATATTATTGGACATCCCCCAACCAGAGCTGTTGATGTTATTGCATTACATCTCTAGTGCTAATTTGCACGAAGCTGACAATATTGCTAAAAATTATGAGGATGGAACATATTACACAAAGGGAGAAAAATATATCGGCCATGAGAATCTCAATGATGTTATAACAGAGCATAATGGAAATTTATGCATTACGATTGATGTAACACCATGTTCTTATAGTATGGTTGAACAAGTGATTCTATTTTTAAAAAATGACCACTCTATTCAAGAAATTGATATATCTCGCGATTACAATGATCATTCAGAGTCTCAGGAATTAAATATAGCAACACAAATAGCAGATATGTTAAAGGTTAACAATAGTCTTTTAAGTCTTATATGCCGAAATCATAATATTGGATTAACAGGATTAAATCTATTAATTGATAGTTTGCAGTATAATCATACTCTAGTGAATTTAGACTTATGTAATAATCGTATAAAATGGCACACTCAGCCTCTACTTCCTTGGTTTAGTAATATAGATTATGGTAAAGAGTTGGCTAATCTGAAATTTAACACTACGCTAGTAAGTTTGAATCTAGCTCATCAAACCCCTTCATTCTGCTCTCATAAAATTTCAGAATCTATAGAGCTAAACCCGACGATCATTAGTCTTAAGGGCTGCGAAGACCACAATCTGACAGAATATAATAAATCAAAGTTTTTAAAATTATGTGAAGATTTTCATAAAAATACTGAACTAACGAAAACTGATGCACAAATCTTTAGAGCTCACTTATTGTATAAATTTCTGAAAAATGGGGACTGCTTGAAACAGGAATATTATCCCTCATACGACTTTACAGAATATTTACATAAGTCACCAATATATAAAAATGTAATTGAGTTAAAGTTAATTGAATTTCAAAAAAAAGTGATCGAAGATTATAAGAGCCTTATTATACACAAAGGTTATAATGGCTTGCATAATACTCAAATTAACGATTCTACCTTTGCCAAAATTTCAAATATAGTGTTAGCATCTCAGTATGAAGGCAACTTAGCAAATACAAATTTAGAAACGGGTTTATCTGAATATGATGTTCATGATATCATGAATATAGAAGATAATCACAAAACTAACAATACCGCAAATTTCCTTATCGCTAGTCCGTCGGATTATTTAAATACTATAGTAGTGTCTATTTGGAAAGGAGCATGTCAATTATTTAGTATAAGCACCCAATCTATTTGGAAAGAAGTATCTCAATTATTTAGTATAAGCACCCAATCGAACAAAAGATCTAGAGAAGAAGATGGCGCCTTGGAAGATCGTAAATCAAAAAAATCCACTACAGAAACAAGCCAAGAAAATATAGAAGAATATAGCTCATACAATATAACAAGAACTCAGGATGATGAAAAGCAAAACATGCTAATAGGAGAAGAAGAATATAACCCACAAGATCCAAATTAAAGTCTTATCTATTTAAACTTATGTGAATTTTTGCGACAATCAAAGAGCCTATCAATATAAAAGCCATAATCTGATGTAATAATGCAATCATTACAGGTACGTGATATAGTAGAGTATATATACCAAGATATATTTGCAGAAAAAATAATAAACAAACTATCAACCCCATATAAATTCTACCTTGTGTTATAAGTTTTGCAGAAAAAATCAAGATAAATACGCCTATTATACAACCAAGCATTCTGTGAAAAAATTGTATAACTGCTGGATTATATAAATATTCACTAAAGCTACTACGCATAACTTCATAAGGAATAATGCGTCCTCCCATCAATGGAAAGCTATTATATATCAGTCCAGCTTTAAGTCCTGCTACTAAACCACCTAAAATAATTTG
>JANRMA010000051.1:0-8457 GCA_033762035.1 Rickettsiaceae bacterium | reverse complement strand
TCTTAGTAAGGCTGCAATAATCATCATGTTAATCATAAAGGCTATTATCGGAAAGAGAGCAAATTTACTAATAATAACTAGTAAAAAACTTACGCATATAAGAATATAAAATATTGCACTATGCCACAAAATATATATAGCATTTGTCTTGCGCCAGCTACTAAGCCAAAGAGGATAAGCAAGAAGTAATGTTGATATAAATAAGACGCTAGGATATATAAAACCTAATATATTACTATATTCTAGCCTAATAGGCTTTCCAATTGCATGCATAGTAGAAAAAGCTGAAATCATACAAAAGAACCCAAGATAAATATAGATAGGCTCAAAGCCTGGGCCGCTACTCGGGCTATTCTTGCGTAAAAATAGAAATAGATCAAAGTTTCTACAAGCCTTGATAAAATTTTGTATTTTAGCTTTTCTGTTTTTACGTATTTGTAGTACTGGACCAAAATCTTTGATTCCTACCCATCCTTCAGGCTGCTGCAAGATATAGTGGCTTCCTATTAAAAATATTAAATTAGCGAGCATTCCAGGAACAAGCCCGTCTATACCAATGTTCTTCAAGAATATTTCCCAGACCACAACCGTTACAAACCCCGCCATCATGCCAATTAATACAGACTTGCCGCTACTTCTAAAGCCAAGTAAAGACATAGTAAAAGGTACTGTGACAATAGGCATGTAGAAAGAAAAAGTTGCAATTTCCAATGCTAGTAAGCTACTATTTTGCAGGCCTAATATTATAGAAAAAACCCCAATAAATAAGGATGCCAAGCGAGCAAAGCTTAGCTCATTTTTTACTATATTAATTCCGAGCGGCTTGCAAAAGTCATGAACTATTAAAACTGAAGCAGAATTTATACAGCTATCTACAGTAGACATTACCATTGCCATTATTCCTACAAGTGTTAAGCCCTTGAGCCCTATATATGATGAGTCAAATATAAGATGTTTAAAGACATCAGATGCCGGAAGATTAGGATTTATAGATAAAAGTAAAATGCCAATCCAATAAATCATTGCCATTAAGAAGAAACAGGTAATTCCAGCAATAATAAGAGATTTTCTCACCTGATTTGTATTTTTTGCCATAGATATTCTTTGAAACATAGCTGGCCCAAAGCCTGGTATAGTAATATAAAGGAATAGAAATAAGTAATAAAGAGATTTAGAATTTGTAAAGTCAAATACTTCTTTATAATCAAATATTTTATTATTAGATAAAGTATTTGTGACAAGATCCATACTATCTAATTTAGTTAGTACAAAAAACGTGATTGTAGGAATTATGGTCCCAAAAGTAAAAAACTGAATAACATCAGTAAAAGTTACAGCTTTTATACCTCCTAAGGTAGAATATAATGTAACAATTATTCCTGCAATGATTACGCCGTAGCTAGAGGGTACATGAAAGCAATATTCAAATAATAGTCCGGAAACTTTTAGCTGCCCAGCTATAACGCCGCTTACACCTATAAAGCCTGCTATAGCAGTAATTATCCTTACGGGCTTGCCGTACATTTCCCCCATGGCTTCTGCTATAGATAATTTTCCAGCAAATTCGCTGAGTCTTGGGGCAAAAAAATATCCTATTACTAGAAGAGATATAGAGGATCCTGCTCCAGCCCACATATAATATAGACCATTATTATAAGATTCAGATATAGCAGTGAAAAATGTTCCGCCGCTAATCCAAGTTGCAACTATGGTACATACTATGGCCGCGGTAGAAAAATCCCTATTGCCTATTGCATATTCTTTAATATTCTTTATTCCTCTAGAGGAGCCTAAGCCTAATATTATATTAACTACTAAAAACCCAATAAAAATTGCTGAATCTATATCCATATTTTATACTCTATTTTAAATATTCTTCTCTCTAATCTCTCCAGTCATTCCCACTCTTCTTTGTCATTCCCTCGTTCCATCTCATTGTCATTCCCACGAAGGTGGGAATCTAGTCTTACCATTTCCTGGATCCCCTTTTTCAAGGGGATGACAACTGCGATACCTAGTCATTCCCGCGCAGTAACGAATCCAGTCTTACCATTTCCTGGATCCCCTTTTTCAAGGGGATGACAAGGTGGCAAATCTGTCATTCCCACGAAGGTGGGAATCCAGCATAAATATTTCCTGGATCCCCTTTTACAAGGGGATGACAACTGCTGATACCTAGTCATTCACACGAAGGTGGGAATCTAGTCTTACCATCTCCTGGATCCCCTTTTTCAAGGGGATGACAACTGCTGATACCTAGTCATTCACACGAAGGTGGGAATCCAGAATAAATATCTCCTGGATCCCCTTTTACAAGGGGATGACAAGGGGCGGAGAGTCATTCCCTCGTATGAGGGAATCCAGTCTTACTATTTCCTGGATCCCCTTTTTCAAGGGGATGACAAGAAGAAGGGCTGTCATTCCAACTCTCCCACTCATTGTCATTCCCACGAAGGTGGGAATCCAGAATCAATATCTCCTGGATCCCCTTTTTCAAGGGGATGACAAGGGGAGGGCTGTCATTCCCACGAAGGTGGGAATCCAGAATCAATATCTCCTGGATCCCCTCTTTCGAGGGGATGACAAGAAGAAGGGCTGTCATTCCCCTAGTCTTACCAGTTCCTGGATCACCTTTTTCAAGGAGATGACATAAAAATAACTTATTGTAACAGAATTTTATTTTAATACAACTAAATTTTTAGTAAAGAATTTGTTACTATCTTAAATTATTATACTATTTCAAATCTACTATTACAGGCACATGATCCGATGCCTTTTCCCAGCCCCTAGAGTCTGTAAATATATTAAAATTTTCATATTGCTCTCCAATAGCCGGAGAAAGCCATATATGGTCTAGCCTCCTACCCCTATTAGTTTTACGCCAGTCTATATTCCTATAACTCCACCAAGAAAATATCTTTCCATTATTGCCATTAGATCTAGCTATATCATTCCAGTCCATAGATCTAATAATATCATTAATGATTGATCTTTCTATATCTGTATGGCTTACTTCATTTCTTAATGCTCTACTCGACCATACATCATGTTGGTGAGGAGCTATATTTAAATCCCCGGCTATTATCATTTTTCTATCCTTACTTCTATTAGTTAGAAACCATTGTTTCATTTGCTCTAAATATTCCAGTTTATGTTTAAATTTAGGATTTTGATTTATGTCAGGTATTTCGCCTCCTGCTGGTATGTAAAAATTATGTATCTCAATATCGTAAGCCTTTACGCATATATGTCTTTTATCATCTTTTTCAGAAAAGATTAGGTTAAATTTATCTTCAAATGGTATCTTACTGAGTATAGCAACTCCGTTATAAGATTTTTGACCCTCGAAAAAAAGATATTTAAAGCCTAAGTTTTTTAGTTCTTCAGCTGGAAAAAGAGAATTTTCGACTTTAGTCTCTTGGAGAAGAATTATATCCGGATTACATTCTTGGGAGAATTTTTTTATAGAATCAATTCTTAGTCTTACAGAATTTATATTCCAAGTTGCAATTCTCATTTATTGTCTAACAAGTCTTTCGTTCACCAAATTACTAAGACTTATTGGTACATTAGAACGAACTGGGTTAATATCAATACCACCTCTTCTTGTATATCTAGCCCATACAATTAATCTTTCAAAATTAGTAATGCCGCTGATTTCTGAATAAATTTTTTCAACCGAATCTTCGTGGAACATATCTTCTTCCCTATGAGAAACTATATATTCCAAAACAGATGTATGTTCGAGTTGTGGCCCTTTATAAGAAATAATCACAGTAGCCCAGTCGGGCTGATGGGTGACTAAACAATTAGTTTTATGTAAATTTGTATATATAACTTCATCTGCTAATTTAGTCTTATTGAATTTTAGTAACTTACTAGAAGAATATTCGGCTTCTATATTAATGTCTAAGTCGTCTATACATATTCCAGGCGGCTTGGCCAAACTAGTACCTTCTAACTGATCTAAGCGCATCATTTTAACTATCACTTCCTGTCCAACTGCATGCGATATATCTGTTTTTATTATACCTTCTACTTCTTCACTTGAAGCAAATTTTTCACTATTAAATGAAAATAAGTATAATTTTAGAGATTTCGACTCAAGCAAATTAGGCGAGTCGCAAGGTATGTAAAGTTCCAGTATTCTCACCTCCGGCTTACCTTTAGGGTTAAGCCAGGAAACTTCATAGCAGTTCCAAATATCATATCCGTAAAAAGAGGCTTTGAACTTAATTTTCACTCTATTTACAACTCTTGGAATAGGAAATAATAAAGACGGGTTATATTTTGTGGGATAGTCCACTTTTTTACCCAAAACCAAATTTGCCATAAATCTTACTATATATTTTTATACTAGTCTTTTCAGAGATTCTACATATTATATATGAAAAAAATACAATATCAACTACTCTTTAAAAATGTATCAAACTAATGGATGGCTTTGTCTTTATAAACCAAAAAACATCACATCTGCTAAATTCCTAAAAACTATAAGCAAACATTTTCCTTCTACTAAAATAGGTCATGCTGGCACGCTAGACCCTCTTGCAGAAGGTATTTTACCAATTGGTCTTGGCGAGGCTACTAAACTTATGGATCTTCTGATAGGCGCAAAAAAACAATATCAGTTCTCTCTTCAATTTGGCGCGCAAACTAAAACTGGTGACTCAGAGTCCGAAATCATTAAAATAACCAATGCAAAAGTAACGAAAGAGCAGATTGAAAAAATTTTGCCCAAATTTACTGGGCAAATCACGCAAATTCCAAACAAGTTTTCTGCAATTAAAATTAATGGAAAAAGAGCCTATAAACTTGCGCGAGAAGATATAGAATTCGATATTACTCCTAGAAATATAGAAATTTATAATCTTAAGATAAAAAATTTTAACTACGAAACCCAAGTAGCAACAATGGTTTGCGACTGTTCTAAAGGAACTTATATAAGAACACTTGCAGAAGATATAGGTTTTAGCTTGAATAATTTGGGATTTGTGATAGAATTGCTTCGTCTTAAGGTTCAGAAGTTTAATTTAACCAATGCAATTCATCTAAGCCTTGATACAAACGAAAGCTCTTTAGCTCTTCTTGGTAAAAATATTTTACCCATTGATTTCGTGCTGGACGACATCCTGGTTATCAATGTAGAAAATAATATAGCAAATAGAATAAAATGCGGTCAAAAAATCTATTTTCCTAATATGGAAGATGGTTTTTATGCTGTATATTATACTCAAATCTTAATAGCTATAGGAAATATTTCAGAAGAAGTTTTTAAAGTAAAAAGAGTATTTAATTTATAATAAATATTAATAAAAGGAGAAAATACGATGTCGATAAGTCAAGAAATGAAAACTAAGATTATAGACGAATATAAAAGTAAAGAAGGTGATACAGGATCAGTAGAAGTGCAATGCGCTATTCTTACGAGCAGAATCAATAACTTAACAGCGCATTTCAAAGAAAATCATAAAGATTTTACATCAAGAAGGGGCTTACTTATGTTAGTAGGTCGTCGTAGAAGATTATTGTCTTATTTAAAATCTAAGAGTCTAACAAAATATTTGAACCTAATCGAAAAATTAGGGATCAGAAAATAATATTAATAAGGTATGTTTATTAAAGTAAATTGCGAATAATTTATTTATAATTAATATACCTAAACTATAGCGGAGTAAGTTTATAAGTGCTCCGCTATCTAACATACATAAATAGGAAATCATGTTTAAAGAAATAATAAAAGAAATAAATTGGGGCAGCAACGCGCTTACATTAAAAACAGGAAAAATTGCAAGACAAGCAGATGGAGCAGTGGTTGTTTCAATGGGCGATACTGTAATACTTTGCACAGCAGTAAGTGCACCAGAAGCTAAAGGGGATGCAGCGTTTTTTCCTTTAACTGTACATTATAGGGAAATGTTATCAGCAGCAGGGAAATTTCCTGGTGGCTATAAAAAACGAGAAGGTCAGGCTACAGAAAGAGAGGTTTTAGTCTCAAGATTAATAGATAGGCCAATCAGACCACTTTTTGATCCCGCATTTTTTAACGAAACACAAGTAATTTGCACAGTTTTATCCTACGACCCTAAATTTTGCAGCGATATTTTGGCGCTAATAGGCGCATCTGCTGCTCTTGCTATTTCTGGAGCTCCTTACCTACATATAGTAGGTGCTGCAAAGGTGGGAATGGTAGATGGTCAATATGTTTTAAATCCGAGTAATGAAGAATTAGAAAAAAGTAAATTAGACCTTGTAGTGGCTGGGACAAAATCATCTGTTATGATGGTAGAGTCGGAAGCTTCAGAATTATCAGAGGAACAAATGCTTGGCGCTATAGAATTTGGCCATAATCATATGCAGCCAGTCATTAGCATGATAGAAGAATTGAAGAATGAAGTTAATAAAGCACCAAAAACTATTGCTCCAGTTGGGATAGAAGATCTTAAAGATCAGATCATCAAGGAGTTTGGAGAGCTTATAACTAAAGCATATCAAGTAAAAGATAAAATTGCTAGATACGCCGAGTTACATAAAATATCTCAAGAAATTTCTGCCAAATTTGCTGAAGAATATAATTCTGCAAAAATTTATTTAGCACTTGATGAAGCAAAAGCAGTTATAGTTAGGTCTTCTATGCTTGCTTCAAGCGTTAGAATAGACGGGAGAAAACTTGATGAAATCAGAAATATAGAATGCGAAACAGGCTTACTACCAAGAACTCATGGCTCAAGCTTATTTACCAGAGGAGAAACTCAGGCTCTGGTTTCGGTAACTTTAGGAACTACTCAAGATGAGCAAATAGTAGAAAGCTTAGATAAAGAAGCCAGAGATAGATTTTTGCTACATTATATATTTCCGCCTTATTCAGTTGGAGAGGCGTCGCCTTTTAGAGCACCTGGCAGAAGAGAAATAGGCCACGGCAAATTAGCGTGGAGAGCTATTAATCCCGTACTACCAACAAAAGATGTATTTCCTTATGCTATGAGAATTATCTCAGAAATTACAGAATCTAATGGATCTTCATCTATGGCAACAGTTTGCGGAGCAAGTATGGCACTTATGAATGCAGGAGTGCCTCTTAAATCGCAAGTAGCAGGAATTGCTATGGGCCTTATAAAAGAAGGAGATAAATATATAGTTCTTTCAGACATAATGGGAGACGAAGATCATCTTGGAGATATGGACTTCAAAGTAGCAGGAACTCATAATGGCATTACTTCATTGCAAATGGATATTAAAATTAATGGCATTAATTTAGAAATCATGAAGGTAGCTCTGCAACAAGCTCATGAAGGAAGAGCTCATATTATCTCAAAAATGGAATTAGCTATCAAATCTCACGATGAAATGAGTGCGCATGCTCCTCAGATTCATACGCTTCATATTGCAAAGGATAAGATTAGAGAAATAATTGGTCCTGGCGGCAGAGTAATTAAAGATATTTGCGAAATCAGCGGCGCTAAAGTTGATATAGACGACTCAGGAGTTGTAAATATCTCTGCAGTAGGTAAAGATAAAATTGATATAGCTATTAGCAAAATAAATGAAATTATATATGAGCCAAAAGTAGGAGATGTTCTTACCGGAAAAGTAGTAAAATTACTAGATTCAGGAGCTTTTGTTAGCATCCCGGGAGGAAAGGACGGATATTTACATATTAGCGAAATATCTCACGAGAGAATCAAATCTGTTTCAGATGCGCTGTCTGAAGGTATGAAGGTAGAAGTCAAAATTATCGAGTCTGATAGAGGTAAAATTAAACTAAGCCTAAAAGCTATGACTAGCTCTTCTGATCACTTTAATAATTCAGAAGGTTCTCATCCTAAAGCATCAAGAAGCAACAAAAACTTCGAAGAAGATAATGCATATAATGGTGAAAATTTTGCAGAAAATCGTAAGGAAAAATCTGATTCTAATAATTTTAATGGCAAAAAAGACTATAGCTCAAAGTATAGTAAAACATCTAGACCAAGATCTTCAGACAAATCTTCTAGCTTTGGACAAGATAATAATCGTAGATCAGATGGCGCTGGCTCTAAAAGAAGTCATTCTAATGGTGACAGAGATAGTAGTAGGGGCCCAAGAGATAGAAACTCAAGGGATAGGGGGGACTCAAGAGATAGGGGCAGAGATAGAGACTCAAGAGATAGAGACACAAGAGAAAGAAAGTTTTTTAGCTAAAAAACTTTCCTTGATTTGCAATCAAAACCCTTGTGTTATGGGGGCAAGACTTTTAATCGCCCCCATCATGTTACAGCCGTTAAAAGCCCTGAAGACTTTGTGGTACAACCTAAAATCCCGAAAGTTGTAACTATGTTATACTACCCTACGATTTGTGTGACAATGCAGGAAGGTGGATAGTAACCGTTCACGTATCTGTCTGTCAGGTACGTGAACGGTTACAGATTAAGTGTACTACTCAAGATTTGATCTGACGGTCAGTATATTTTGTTACAA
>JANRMA010000050.1:0-5703 GCA_033762035.1 Rickettsiaceae bacterium | reverse complement strand
AGAAGATAGGGAATTTATTTTAGACATCCAAGAAGGCATAACAGCAAATCTGGATAAGGCTTATATAACCCAAATGCTTGATAATCTAATAATTAATGCAATTACTTACTGCAAAAAAGGTAAAATCCATATTTCTTTAAGCATCGAAAAAGATAATATCAAGTTTATAATTCAAGACGAAGGTATTGGTATACCTAAAAAAGAGCTCTACGAAATATTCGATCCATTTACCGTAAGCTCTAAAACTAAAACTCCAGCAGGGGGAAGAGGAGTAGGGCTTGCAATGTGCAAGCGCATATTAGAGGTCCACCAAGGCACCATCACAGCTGATAGCAACGGAGAGCTTGGGGCAAGTTTTACGGTAGAGCTTCCTATATGAAGCCGATTTAATAAAAACTATATGGGTCTACCTCTACTCTAATTTGCATTTTAGGGGGTAGTTTAAGTTTTTCCATAATAGATAATGTATAAAATTGCAAATTAAAATTTTTATCTGCAATAAGTAAGATCCGGAATCTATATTTGCCTCTTAATTTACTTAAAGTAGCAGGAGCAGGACCTAAGATTCTTACCCTTTCCGTTTTGGGGGCCATATATCTTAACTCTTTTGCATATTTTAACGCTATAGCTTCTATATCTGAACATACTATTATCGCTATTATTCGGAAAAATGGTGGCAGCCCGGCCTCTTTTCGGGCGATATTTTCCTTTTCGTAAAAATCTTGCGAATGAGATGTAATATCTGCAAATAAATGATTTTCCGGAAGGTAAGTTTGTATAAAACTCTGACCTTTGTCTATTTCTCTACCCGCTCTACCGCTAACTTGATGCAGCACTTGAAATGATCTTTCTGTTGCTTTTAAATCTAAATTTGCAAGACCTGTATCTCCATCAATAATGCCTACTACTGTAACATGGGGAAAATGATATCCTTTAGTAAGAATCTGAGTTCCAACAATAATATCTATTTCTCTATTTTGTATTTTTTGTATTATATTTATATCTTCAGAGTCATCTTCATAATCCCTGGCAAATTTAGCGATTTTGGCGCCAGAAAAAACTTCCTCTGCTTCTGCTGCAACTCTTTCTACGCCGGGCCCACAAGGAATAAGAGCTTTTTCGTTACAATCTGGACAGGCGCCGTCCCGACATTTGTCGTGATAATTTATATTATAGCCGCAGTAATGGCAAATCAGCATTGCCTTTTCTTTATGATACACAAGCCAGCTAGAGCAATTATTACATCCAAACCTAAAGCCGCATTTACTACATAGCATAAGCGGTGCATAGCCTTTACGATTAATAAATAAGATAATTTGCTTCTTATTATACAAAGCCTCTGTAATAGCTTTTCTTAAAGGACTAGATATCCAATTACCTCTTTCCTGTTGTTTCATATCTACTATATGAATTTTAGGCAAGCTAGCCTTATTAAATCTCTCTGTTAGTTGTACGTAATTATATTTCCCGGACCTTGCATTTTCATATGTCTCTAAAGACGGAGTTGCGCTAATTAATACTATTTTTATTCTCTCTATACTTGCCCTTAGTATGGCTGCGTCTCTTGCATTATATAGGCTCCCCTCTTCTTGCTTGTAAGATCCATCATGTTCTTCATCTACTAAAATAAGTTTAAGGTTCTGAAATGGCAAAAATAAACTACTTCTTGTGCCAATAACTATCTTGCAGCTCCCATTAAGTACTCCGCAAAATATATCGCGCTTTTTTGCGCTACTAATACCAGAATGCCATAAATAAGCTTTGACTCCGAATGCCCGGCGAAATCTTTCTTCTATATGGCGTACTAAACCTATTTCAGGTAGCATCAAAAGCACTTGTCCATTTTCAGTCAGAATATTTTTTATTAAATGAAAGTAAATTTCAGTTTTGCCAGATCCGGTCACTCCGTGTAATAAGCAAGGCTTTGTGTTTTGTTGTAATTTTTCTAAAGCTTCTATCTGGGCGCTACTAAGAGAAGGGATAGAATAATGAAAATCTTGCTGAATTTTTCTAGCTATATCAATATTTTTAAAAGAAATAGAAAGCATCATTTTGCATAATGAAGATTCGTCTATGATATAATATTTCGCTAATTCTTTTATAAATTTAATTAAGGGCGGCTTGATTACTAGCCCCTCAAAAACTTTAGATATATTTTTGACTTTGTAATTAAAATTTGGATTATCTAATTTCTCCAATATAATTCCGGCTACTTCACTATTTTTAATTGATACTGATACTATAGTTCCTATTTCTAGTTCAAGGCTATAAGAATAAGTAAGAGCTCCAACATTATGGCGGGAAGTTAGAACCAAAAAATTATACATATATATTGCTTAATTCAATAAAGATTATATTATTATATTTTGATAAAATATTGTAAGGAAGTTTTCTGACTAAACCTTGCAAAATATTATCTCTCAGATTCTATATACCATATTTCAAAACAGCGCTAAGAGAAAATGCAGAATTTTTATATTACTACTCCAATTTATTACGTTAACGACATACCTCATATAGGGCACGCTTATACTACACTTCTCTCTGATGTAATAGCTAGGTTCATGAGATTAAGCGGGCGCGAAGTAAAGTTTCTAACTGGCACAGACGAGCATGGACAAAAAATAGAAAAAACAGCAAGGGAAAAAAATATAGAGCCCCAAAATTTTGTAGATCAAATGTCTAAGCCTTTTAGGGATTTATGCTATATTATGAATATAAGTAACGATGATTTTATCAGAACAACAGAAGAAAGGCATAAAAAAGGAGCCCTTGCTTTATGGCAGAAGCTAGAGCAGAATGGGCATATATATAAAGCAAAATATCAAGGCTGGTACTCAGTGAGAGATGAAGCTTATTATTCAGAAGAAGAGCTGGAAGAAAACGGACTAGCCCCAACGGGCGCGCCGGTAGAATGGATGGAAGAAGAGAGTTACTTTTTTAAGCTTTCAGAATGGCAAGATAAATTGCTAGAATATTATGATCAAAATCCAGATTTTATTAAGCCATTATCTAAGCGCAATGAAGTAATAAGCTTTGTAAAATCTGGTCTGCATGACCTTTCGATTTCAAGAAAAACTCTTAAATGGGGAATAGGAGTACCTGGTAATAAGGAGCATGTAATGTATGTATGGCTAGACGCATTAACTAATTATCTTTCTGCCTTGGGATTTCCTGAGAGTACGACAGATATGCAAAAATTTTGGCCGGCTAATATCCATATAATTGGCAAAGATATCTTAAAGTTTCATGCTATATATTGGCCTGCATTTTTGATGGCAGCTAATATATCGCTTCCTAAAACAATTTTTGCGCATGGGTGGTGGACAAACGAAGGGCAAAAAATATCCAAATCTTTAGGTAATGTTATAGATCCACTTAAAATAATAGAAGAATATGGGCTAGATTATTTCAGATACTATCTTGCAAGAGAGGTAATTTTAGGAAATGATGGTAATTTTTCCCACGCGAGTTTGAAAAACCGTATTAATTCTGAGCTAGCAAATAAAATAGGCAATCTATGCCAGAGAACACTCGCATTTATTAATAAAAATTTAGACTCAATGCTAGATACGCGCAAAAATTTTAAAAATTTATTTGCTGAAGAAGATTTATGTCTATATGCATATGAAACTATAAAAAAAATCTCCCATTTTATGGAAAGTTTTGAAATTAATAATTCTTTGGACTTAATAGTCAAATTAGCAGAAGAAGCTAATATTTTTATCGATAAAGAAGCTCCGTGGAGTCTAAAAAAAACCGATGTAGAGAGAATGAAGGAGGTGCTAGCTATATTATGCGAGATAATAAGAATTTTGGGCATAGCCTTGCTTCCCTTTATTCCAGATAGCGCTGGTAAAATGTTAGATCAGCTTAATATAGGTAATAATCATAGAAACTTTAGGTGCGCAAATATTGAATATTCTGTCAAAAATAATCTTATTATAAAACAAGCAGAGCCAATTTTTCAGAGATTATCTAGCTAAGATTTCTGGCGAGTTCGGCGGAATAGCAAAATTTTATATAAATATCAGTGTATTAACTGATAATTAAATAATTTTACTTGCAAATAATAATTATTAATATATAATGTGCTTAATAGTTTAAAAACTAAACTATTATATATAATAATTAGAGGAGTGCCTATGATAAGCAAAAAACTGACAAAATTCCTAATATTGGGTGTTTCTATCGCATCTATATTAACGCTCTCAACAACATCTTTTGGCTCAAGTAAAAAACCTACGCCAAGGCCAGGTAATTATATTGCCGGAGGAGTGCCTCGTACCCTACCTTCTGGACTCCGTGTTTCAGGAGGGCCGATAGTATTTGGACCTGCAGTACCTTTGCCAACACAAACATTACCTAAATAGTCTAGGCTCTGTCCGTGCTTGTTATTGCCAGGCTAAATTAACTAAAGTGTGATAGTATAATTTCATCCCTGGCATTTACAATATAGAGCTAATACCAATCTTCATTTTTAAATGATCCAAATGAATTTAGCGGATCTCGCCTTGTTGCTCTACCCATTAATATAGGCATGCGCTGGGCTTCAAACTAAATTCATTTGTCTAATTTATTATTACAAATGGTATGAGTATAAAATCAAGCTAAAAATTCCTGATAATAGAGCGAAAACTTATAGCTTCAGCTACATGGACCTTTCTAACATTAGAAACTCCTTCTAAATCCGCTATTGTTCTTGCTACTTTAAGAATTTTATTGTAGCTTCTCATTGACATGCTCATTTTACCTGCTGCATCATTAAGCAGATTTAGACCCTCATTATCAGGCGTTGCTTCATCAATTAATACTTGCCCGTTTAGCTGACTATTAGTAGCAATACCATAGCCTTCTAGTCTTTTTTCTTGAATTTTTCTTGCAGCCTTTACTCTTGCTAAAATATCTTTAGATGTTTCTTGGTTATTATTTTTCAGAATATTATATTTGGATGCATTTATGTCTTCGGCTTCTACCCTAATATCAAATCTATCCATCATAGGGCCAGAAATTCTTCCAAAATAATCGCTAGAACATTTAGGAGCTTTAGAGCAGGATTTAGCAGGATTCGGGAAATATCCGCATCTACAAGGGTTCATAGCGGCTATAAGCTGAAATTTTGCAGGAAATTTAATATGAGCATTAGATCTAGAGATTAATACTTCTCCTGTTTCTATAGGCTGCCTCAAGGCTTCAATTACATTAGGAGCAAATTCAGGTAGCTCGTCTAAAAATAATACTCCGTTATGCGCTAGCGAAATTTCGCCTGGCTTTACTCTCTTGCCAGCGCCTCCCCCAACCATAGCAGCGCTAGAACAAGAATGGTGCGGGGCTCTATAAGGCCTTCTATAATTAAGCATACCTTCTTGTATCATTCCGGCTACACTATATATAGTACTACATTCTAATATTTCCTTAATGCTCATCTCTGGCAAAATGGAGGCTATTCTAGAAGCTAACATAGACTTACCAGTACCAGGAGGTCCGTACATAAGTACATTATGCCCGCCAGCTGCTGCAACTTCTAAGGCTTTTTTTGCATGAGCTTGGCCTATAATATCTGCAAAATCTAAATCGCCTTTATCTTCTTGTAAATTAATTTGCGGCGCAGCAGGAGGAGATATTACTTGCAATCCTTTAAAGTGATTTACTATTGAGAGAATATTTTTAGCCGGTACTATTTTGGACATGCCAGACCATGAG
>JANRMA010000049.1:0-3627 GCA_033762035.1 Rickettsiaceae bacterium | reverse complement strand
GAAGAAATTTTAATGGATATCGATTTCAGAAAACATCCAGCATGGACTAAAAAAGGCTTAAACGCAGTTAGCCAGTCTGATAAAAACATCAGTGCCTTTAATAAAAGGTTTGGCGGTTTATCACTCGGATTTTAGATTTATTATACTCCTAGCGCAAATTAAAATAAAGGGCCCTGCGGCATTTATTTGCAATTCTTTGAACACAACTTTTAAACTCTTTATAACCAATTAAATATGGTATCACTAAAATATTATCGACTCTGCGTGCTATTTGAGTTCTTGAAGCCCATAAAGGACAACCCAGACGACCGCCTAATTCCTAGACTAGATTTATTAACAAGTGCCTGACGCATTTCTTCGGCGATTAGATGCTTGCTTGGCGCTCTTGCAATCTTGCCTCCTTGCTCTATTGATTTTACAATTCCCGCAACACCGTCTCTGTAGGTCAGTGTTGAATGAGGGTCTTTGCTCAGGTCTACCATTACTTTGGGTCCAGCAGATCCGTACCCCATAGATTCAGGCGGTACCTTCGGCACTGGATCTTGCTTATTTTGTAGGCGAGTCGTTACGGAGCCGAGCGTTTCATTGTAATTTTGAGCAGTAGCTCTAGAAAATACTTTAGGTCCCCCAACTGTTTGAACCGAAGATACTTCTAATAAATCTTTATGATTCTTGCTGGCGTCTAAGGCCGCTATTTGAGTCACTGCACCTCCTAAACTATGGCCTACAAATTTAACTGGAATAGTACCCAAGTCTGGATTATTTATGTTGATATCTTTAAAAATTTGATACATATTATCTTTTGATGCTTGAAAATTATTATAAAATCCACTATGAACCTGCGCTCCTTCCCCTAGTTCTGGAGCTGAGGTACGTAGCGCGCGTCCGTCAATTAGAGCATCTCTAGCTGAATTAGTACCATGATATGAGACTATTGCTTCTTTCGGTTTGCCGCTCTCGTCTTTGATAATTATTACGCAGCCAGCCGGATCTATATCGCTACTCCTAGCCGGATCTTTAAAAAATTGCCGCACCTCAATGTTTTCTCCATCTTGAAGATTTAATGCTTGCTTTAATTCTTCTTGTTTTTGCTGAAACTTAGGGGATTTAGAGTCGTAAATATAAGAAAGCTCGGATGCTACAATACTAGTTAATAATGCATCGCATAGTGACTTGTTTACAGTTGTCACCAGGGATTTTTCACTGCTATTACTCGATTCCAAATCATGTTGCTCTGGCATAATAAAATTTTATCTTTACTTTTTTTTAATATTAACAATAATAAAATAAAAATTATAAATAAATGTAGTAAAATATTAATAAAGTTATATATCTAGATAATTTAGTGATAATAATACAACTCTGTCATTAGTAATATAAGACTTTATGTAGCTCCCTAGAGATCTTTTAGATAATGGTTACTAGGGTTACTTCTAGTCAGAGATATAATATTAAAAATTTCATATTTTTCTTTTTTTGTAATAAATATGACTAAATCAAAACTACCATAATAAAATTAGTATCATATCATATATTATATTTTTGTGGTTATTTGAGGATAATTGCTATTAAGGCACATATGTAGATCTAAAATCACCCAATAAATTAAAAGTTCTATGCTTTGCTGATTAAAAATAATAAACTGATCGTGATGCGCAACTAATAGCAATGTCTATACTCTATGAAGGATTTGATTGAAAGCGGAGAATATTTCAAAAATGCTAGATTGTGGTATCATGAAATATATCTGATGCCTTTTAGTATCCAATATATTTTTTGTGCTTTGGTATCTTTGTTGGCTTTATTATTATTTTTGATAGCTATATGCATCAATAACTTACTACCATTACAAAAAGAAGTGATGTATGTAATTAAAATTCCCGAAGGCTTAAATTTAAACGTAGATATATCAAAAAGTTTTACTACAGGAGGAGATGAGGAAAATTACAAAGTTATTGCTAAAAGTTTTATCACGATGTTTTTAAAAGCCTACGAAGGTTATAATTATAATAAATTACAGGAGGATGCAAGGTTCGTAAAGAATACTTCTGATAAAATAATTTTTAATAAATACTATGATTCTCTTAGTTTAAGTAATCCTAATTCTCCATTAATCAAGTACCAAAAGGCCATTAAGAGCGTTCAGATTGATTCCTTGCAAATTATTTCTCCAAAAAAGGCTGCGGTTAGTTTTACAACTAAGGCTATTAAAGAAAATGGAGCCCTTTTTGAAACTTTGAAATCCAGCGCTGAGATAGATTTTGAAATGGATACTATTCCCCCAAAAGAACAAAAAAACGGTTTTTATTTTGCTGTAGTCGGGTATCAGCGGGGAGATTACGAGACTGTAAATGATAAAAATTAGAGCGATGTTTGCTATATTAAATTTCAATCAACAAGTATATATTAGCTTGACCGAGCTCTTATCCAAAGTCTATAAAAATTGTAAATTATATTTTATTATATCATTAATATTGATTGCAACTTACGCAAATGCAGTTAGAGAGCCAAGGCCAACAATTATAGATAGTAGAATCAGAGTAATAGTATACAACCCCGATGATGTCTTTAAGTTTACAGGTTATTATGGATACCAAGCATCAATAGAGCTCAGTAAGGACGAAGAGGTGGTTAGTATTTCTATGGGAGATAGTACTGCATGGCAAATTGTACCATCGGGCAATAGGTTTTTTATTAAACCTGTAGAAGATAATGCAACCACTAACATGACTCTTATCACTAATAAACGTACATATTTCTTTGAGCTTTACGCTCAAGAAGCTACTGATATACGCGATCCTGATATGGTATTTAATGTTAGGTTCTTATATCCAGACGAAGATGAAGCTAATACAATTAAAAGTTTTGCACGAAGCTTTGATGGAGATGTGGACCTTTCCCACCCAGAGCAATATAACTTTCATTATTCTATTAGCGGTCACGAAACAATAGCCCCAATCAAAATCTTTGATGATGGAGAATTTACTTATTTACAATTTAGAGACAAAAATGCAGAAATGCCTATAATATTAGTAGTAGATGATGATGGTAGAGAGTCTATGGTGAATTTTCACTTGAGTCAACAAGATACAAATTTAGTGATTGTAGAGCACGTATTTCAAAGGTTAACATTAAGGCTTAATACAAAGCTTGTATGTATTTTCAATGAAGCATATGAAGATTTAGAGAAAGAGGTTAATAATGATTCATCTAACGGATATAAAAGTTTTTGGAATTTTTTTAAAAGTTCTAAGTAAATTTTTACTTTTAGCATTTTGTTTAGCAAATATTCTATCTTGTACTAATGCTACTTTATACGAAATAAAAAGCCCATGCGTATCTATTGATTCTGCGAATCCCTACTTTAGGGCGCCTTGTACTAAAAGACCGGCAAATGAACTATGGGATATTTCTTAAGTTATGGAATGCCAAATCCCATTCCCCTCTTGTTTTAGAATTCCTGTATATCTAAATCTCCAGATAATTTTATGCGACAATCTTAATTAAACGCAAACTTCCGTAATTTTTACGTAACAGATATTCCGAGGTCAGTAAGTAGCTTATAGGATTTTTTATTGATTTCGCTCGTAAGCCATTTGTCTTTTATCTTAACCTTTGTAACCTTAC
>JANRMA010000048.1:0-6460 GCA_033762035.1 Rickettsiaceae bacterium | reverse complement strand
ACATAATATTACATATTAAAAATTATGTAAAGTAAGTTAGCATATATTTTGTATAAGTCAAGTAAAAATTAAATGAGTTGCATTTAGACAAAAAACCCCGAAAAATAGAAGAAGAGCTTAGCTCCTTAAACTCAAATAGCTTAAACCGACTTGACACAGACGATAAAACGTCAAGTAGTGATGATATGGAATATAGCGACGATGAAACGGCAAGTATTTATTCAGAAGAAGATTAATTCCCTTGAAGAATATGTCAAAGCACTATATAGTCTTACTAGGGATAGTAGCCAAGAGACTCTGGATTCTCCGTTGCTTAATTTGAAAAATTCAAGCGAATATGATTTTTGCGATCTATATTCTATAGCCGAGCAGAGTCAGGAGAGTGTAATAGACTAAAATCTTAAGTCTTGATTAAATAAATTATAAGAGTTAAATATGAATCATTTTAATAGCTACGGCACTTATGTACTAATTATTAGAGAAGTACGAAGGTTTTTAAAAGTATATAATCAAACGATTATAGCTCCGGTTGTCACTGCTCTTATATTTCTTTCCATTTTTGCTCTTGCTATTGGCGATAGCGCAAAAACAATTCATGGAATTCCTTTTATAGATTTTATAGGTTATGGCTTAATTATTATGTCTATTGTGCAAAATAGTTTTGCCAATTCTTCTTCCTCTTTAATTATGGCAAGAGTACTCGGATATGTTACAGACATACTAATGACTCCCTTCGGAGGATTAGAGCTATTATGCGCATATATTGCTGGCTCTTTAGTTAGATCTTTAGTTGTAGCAAGTTTACTTACGATATTACTATCTTTTGTTATAGAGCTAAGATTACATAGTACTTTTTTGCTTATATATTATGTACTAATAGCCTCGATTTTTATGTCGGTAATTGGTGTTTTGTCCGCACTTTTAACAGATAATTTTGACCAAAACTCCGCGATTACAAGCTATATCATCACTCCGCTTTCTTTTTTATCTGGAACATTTTACTCTATAGAGTCTTTGCCTACATGGCTTAAATATATAAATTTAGTAAATCCATTTTTTTATATAATTGATGGTTTTAGATATTGTTTAATTGGAAGTTCTGATGGTAATATTATATTCGGTGAATTATACCTTTTATTGCTAACTTTTATAGCGACTACCTTCGCAGCAAGACTTATTGATTCGGGATGGAAACTAAAACAATAAAAAATTGCCTTTAATCTAAAAAGTTATTTTGAGGTAGATTTTTCCTTTATCAACCAAGAATCTATATTGACACAATAATGCTTGGTTGATATAATCAGCGAACTTTCAGAAGTTAACATATTATATGGGGACGTAGCTCAGGGGTAGAGCATCTGCTTTGCACGCAGAGGGTCGGGGGTTCAATTCCCTTCGTCTCCACCATATTCATCTAATATATAAAAAAGTTTCAATACTCGCCTCTTATACCATATTGCCAAAAGTAGTCCTAGTAGCACAAAAAATACCAACTACACTATATATAATAGTTTTAATGCAAATATTAAAACATAATATTTTCAAGTGCAATCGAAACATACTTCTCAAGATATAAATTGCACACTGCCCTATATCTTCAAATCTAAAGAATCTAGAAATTTGAATTAGCCAGCTTTGAACACATCACACTCAAATGGCGGGTAATATATTTCTAAATCATCATTTGCTGTTAGGTAGATTGTCTCACAAGCTGATATGAAGTTAATAGTACCGTTATAAAAAATTAAGTTTTTTATTCTAATTTCCTCTGTTGCAATAAATGTAGTCCCGCAAGTAAATTCAATCGAGGCACCACTTAACATATGTAGAAATGAAGGGATCATAGGGTCTTCGTCCTCAAATAGCACACAAGTATCACTATCTATTAACATACGCTCTGGGGGGTCTCCTCGCACACTAATATATGCCATATTATGCATATAAAGATCAAAAAATAGGTCATTATACTCTGAAGCCGAATATCCCACAATAGAACATGTCATTTTTTACCTCTAATATTATTTAAAGCCACTTCTTACATGACTTGGCGCCCAAAATCAATCGTTAAATTATAGGAAATACACAAATTTTTTGCAAAAACAATCTTGATAATTTTACACAAGACTCACAATTCTAGTAGGGTAAATTGCATTTTGTTTACATATATAGTTTATAGAATCTAACCGATCGAGAATTTGAGAATTTTGCATTAAAATACCCATATTTCCTGTTAAAACTAATCCTGAATCTATATTAATGTTCATAGCCCCTTTGATATCAGTATGAAAAGTATCTCCTATCATAATAGCTTTTTTCTTATCAAAATTATCGATGGAAGCTAAACATTCCTCAAATATCTCAGACTCAGGTTTGCCAGCATTTTTAATAGATCCTCCGATTGACTCATAATAATCTGCAAAATAGCCTGAGCATTTTCTGATTGCCCCTAGATGCTTAACTTGTTTGTCTGGATTGGCTACTAAAGTTAATAAATTTTTTTTCGCAGCGAAATCGAGTATATTCATAATATCAGATACATCTTCGCCTTCGTCTACATATGCAGAAAGTAGTACTAAATTTGCATGATCTATGCTTCCTACTTCTAAATGCTCCATACTACTCATAAGCTCGTGGTTGATTTCTCGCTTAACATGAAAAATTTTAGGCCTAGCTATATTAAGTAGACGCTCGGAATTTGCTATTAAAAATCTTGTAGTCTCGCCTGATGTAAAAATATGATTTTCTTCTATAGTAAGACCCAAAGACTGAAGATTACCTGCGACTGTTGATCTTTTTCTAGGCGCATTAGAAATAATTCTGACTATTTTACTCTTGGATAAATTGTTAAAAAAATCTTTTACCCCTTCATACAACCCCCCCCCTTCGTGTAGCACTCCCCAAATATCAAAGATGAAAACATCGTATTGATCTAAAATTGTAGTAATTTTTTCTATTTTGGTGTACATATTTGTAATAGCTTTTTTATAATATTATAACATAAAAAAATTTACTACTAAACCTTTTACTTAATTTCAAAGATTTTAATCTAATAATCTAGACCATTCAGGATCTGAAGCATTCGTAGAAGTATTTAAACGATGCTCATTTTGCCCAGTAATATCAATATAATAAATATTACTTTTACTACCGAGACCTCCAGAAGATTTACTTTCTTTGGTAAACATAATAAGTCTTCCGCTTGGAGACCATGTAGGCCCTTCTACTATATAACCAGAAGATATTGCCCTTTCTTCAGAGCCATCTGCTCTCATAATGCCTATTGTAAAGCCCTGACTAATCTTCGTAAAAGCAATAAAATCTCCCGCAGGAGACCAAACAGGAGTTGCATAGACGCCCTGCCCTTCGCTAATTTTACGAACATTACTTCCATCAGAATTCATAATATATATTTGCCTTGTGCCGTCCCTATCTGAATTAAAGACAATTTGTTTACCGTCCGGAGAGTAACTAGGAGAAGTATTAATAGCGTAATTGTTAGTTAGTTTTTTGACCTTTGTGCTAGATAAATCAATTTCAAAAATATTAGTCGAACCTTTGTTTGCTATTGAAAATAAGGCTTTTTTTCCATCAGGAGAAAATTTAGGCGCAAAAGAAATGCCAGGAAATCCGCCAAGCCTGGACTCTTTTCCCGTTTTTAAATCTTTAAGAAATAACTGGGGCTTACTTTTGATGTAACTAATATATATTAATTTAGTAGCATCTGGAGAAAATCTTGGCGTAAGGACAATATCTTTACCATCGGTTAAATATTTATGATTATGGCCGTCGAAATCCATTACCGCTAGTTTTTTAATTTTCTTGTTACCCTTATATTGCTCTGATATATATGCTATTTTTGTATCAAAATACCCCTTGTCTCCTGCTATTTTTTGATAAATTGTATCTGCTATTTTATGCGAAGCCCTTCTCCATAATCCGGCTGGTAATTCTAATATTTCTTTATGTACCGCTTTTTCTAAAGTAACATCCCATAAAATAAAACTTATTTCTATTCTTCCGCTTTTTTCTTCTATATGTCCATTAAGCACCATTTGTGCTTTAATTTGCCTCCAACTGGCAAACATAGGCTTATGACTTATACCAATTTCATTCTCAATAAAAGCACCTCTGGGTACTATTTTAAAATAGCTAGAACTGCTAAGATCATTAGCAATTACCGAAATAATTTGCGACATCATAGATTCAGACTTAAAATTAGCTACTGAGAATTTATTTATTGCTACTGGAATAGGCTCTAATATACCTTCAGTAATTGTTATTTCCTTTATGGCGTAAGTATTATAAGGAAGGCTAGATACCCAGATTAATAATATTAATAATATATTTTTTGCGATTTTCATATTTACCTTCTTGTGTCGAAATGTACGTCAATTTCATGCCAATCATCATAATCTACAGTACTTAAGTTTTCAAGTGGGGATGCATTTAAAGCAGCTCTTATTACACTATCCCGTGTTGCATAGCATATAGATTCTTTGCCGTGAGGGCAAACAAGATTTATAACAATTGCTCTTAGAACAGCCCCATCAGAATCTATAGTGATTCTTAAAGTAACTAAGATATTTTCAGTAGCAGAAGCTACAGGCTGATTCCATTTTCTCATAATTTGCTGTTTTATCATCTCGTAATTCGTTAAAGACTCAGGTAAAGTTTCGTCAAAATTTCCAAAAGCATCTTTCTGCTCACTTGTATTTTTTCTATTAACAGCTTTAGATTTATTATTCCCTGTAGAACTTTTTTCTAGATTTTTTAAAATAGAATCTAATTCTTTATTAGATGCGGCCTTCTTTTTTGGGGACTCTTCTTTTTTTGGGCTTTCTGTTTTTTGCTCTTCTTTTGGGGTATCTTTTTCTATTTTAGGCTTCGGCTCTTCTTTCGGCTTATCTTGCTTATTTTCTTCCTTAGGTAATTCTTGCTCGCTTTTATCTTCTTTTAATGATTCTATTGTTTTTTGGACTTGCTGAAGTGACTCAAGGTTTTTTTCTGCTTTTTTCGGCTCTTCTTTTGGGATTTTCTCATGATTTAAACTTTCATTCGGTTGCTCTTGCTTGTTTTTTGCATCATTTTTGTGAATAATTTCCTTAGCAAGAGTCTGATTTATTTGCTTTGCATCTTCATTTAAAATTTGCTCTGATTTTTCATTCTTTTGGGTCTTGATATTATTAATGTTCGAAACTGCAACTATATCAAAAGAAATAATACGTTCCTCTGGTAGTTTTTTTTTATGAAAATTAAAACCAAAAATTAAAATTGCTAGAATAATCGCATGTAATAAAACTGAAAGTAAAAAAAATGCAAACAAATAGTCGCTTTCTTTGCTATTTATCATTTTGTTTGATAGAAGTAATTAAAGAAACTTTAGTAAACCCAGCCGCATTAATTGTACTTACAAGCTCAATTACCGTTCCGTATGAAACATTTTTATCTCCGCGTACAAAAATACGAGTATTATAGTTTTCTTTAGAAATAGCTTTAAGTTTTGAAATTAATTCAGATTTTGGGATCTTACTCTGCATAAGATAAACATTCCCTAATTTATCAAGAGTAACTGAAAGCGGCTCTTCATTACTTGCAAGCGGCGTTGCGCTGGTTTCTGGTAAATCTACATTTACTCCAGATATAAGCATAGGAGATGCTATCATAAATATTATCAAAAGCACCAGCATCACATCCACAACGGGAGTAATATTTATATTACTTATGGGTAGTTTTTTTCTATTACCAGAGCGCTTATTAAGTGCAGCAGAGATATCAAAAGCCACTAAAGCCTCTCTTCGTCGATATTTCTTGAAAGAATAGTATATAATTCAGTAACAAAATCATCCATTCTATTTTCTATATAATTAGAAATAGATGCAAGATAACTATAAAATACGCTTGCAAGAATAGCAGTAATAAGGCCGATCGCGGTTGCAAGTAACGCTTCTGCTATTCCCGGAGCAACTGCTGCAAGGCTAGTATTTTTTGAAACTGCGATAGACTGAAAACTATGCATAATACCACAAACTGTTCCAAAAACTCCTATAAAAGGGGAGTATGCACCTACTCCAGCTAAAAAACCCAAGTATTTCTCTAAATTTTCAGCTTCTCTATTTTTAACTAAATTCATAGAAAGCATTATCCTATCTTTGGCGCCTATTTTAAGCATAGGATCTCTTGCGGACATAGAAGTATCTGCCCTTCTTAACTCGTTTATTGCAGTAATAAAAATTGCAGCCAAGGGGTTGTCTATTCTGTTCTTTATATTATCATATAGGGAGTCTAGTCCTTGACCGGACCAAAATAATGAGTCAAACTTTTTTATACTACTGTTAATAGCTGCGAATTTATATAATTTATCAAATATAATAGTACAAGAAAAAATAGACAGCATAAGCAGAGTAAACATAACAGTCTGGCTGATGCTATCTGCTGCATATATTAGCTCTACAATAGACAT
>JANRMA010000047.1:0-6135 GCA_033762035.1 Rickettsiaceae bacterium | reverse complement strand
AGAAGATAGGGAATTTATTTTAGACATCCAAGAAGGCATAACAGCAAATCTGGATAAGGCTTATATAACCCAAATGCTTGATAATCTAATAATTAATGCAATTACTTACTGCAAAAAAGGTAAAATCCATATTTCTTTAAGTCTCAATAAAGATAATATCAAGTTTGTAATTCAAGACGAAGGAATTGGTATACCTAAAAAAGAGCTCTACGAAATATTCGATCCATTTACCGTAAGCTCTAAAACCAAAACTCCAGCAGGAGGAAGAGGAGTAGGGCTTGCAATGTGCAAACGTATATTAGAGGTTCACGAAGGCACCATCACAGCTGATAGCAACGGAGAGATTGGGGCAAGTTTTACGGTAAGTCTTCCGATATAAGTTTCTGGTCGTTGTGACTAATTACCCCATTTTAGTCAAAGGCTTGTAGGAGCTTTGGAGCAGATACCTAAATATCAAGTTTATTGACTATATCTTGCATTTTTGAAATAGCTTGCTGATTGATGAATTCATATCTCTTTTGTGGTTTTTTGCCCATTAAGTTTTCTACTATTACTTCTATTTCTTCTAGATTTTGTATCTCAAGACGAATTAGGGATCTTGACGATCTATCCATAGTAGTGCTTTTTAACTGGGCTGGAGTCATCTCTCCAAGCCCTTTGAACCTTCCTATTTCAATTGAAGCTCTACTTTTTTTGGTTAATTGATTTATGATTTTTTCTTTTTCTTCCTCATCATTTGCGTAAAAATGCTCTGAGTTTTGAGTAATACGGAATAGAGGAGGTTTTGCTATGTAAATATGGCCCTTTTTTATAAGATCTGGCATTCTGAGGAAGAAAAATGTCATAAGTAATGATGCTATATGAGCCCCGTCCACATCTGCATCAGTCATAATAATAATTTTTTCATACCTAAGTTGATTATAGTTATAATTCTTTCCACTGCCACAATTTAAAGCAATTTCAAGATCTATTAGCTCTTGATTTTGCATGATTTTTTCCGTACCTGCGGTTGCGACATTTAAAATCTTGCCTCTAAGCGGCAAAATAGCCTGGGTTTGCCTATCCCTTGCTTGTTTTGCAGATCCCCCGGCAGAGTCTCCTTCTACGATAAAAATCTCAGTACCCTGCATAACGTCCCTAATACAATCCGCAAGTTTACCTGGCAGTCTTATCTTATGCGAAGGAGTTTTCCTGTTTACTTGCTTTTGTTGCTTTTTACTAAGGCGAATTTCTGAGGATTCTACAATTTTTTCAAGCAGACCATTAGCAAGTTTTGCATTCTGGGCAAGCCATTGTTCAAGCCTATCTTTAATGATATTTTCTACAATTTTTGTGATATTTGCTGATAATAATTTGTCTTTAGTTTGCCCGCCGAAAATAGGGTCTTTAATAAACACAGAAAGAATTGGGCAGCAATTTTCCATAATATCATCTATTGTGATATTTGATATTTTTTTGCCATTGCCAGATAATTCTCCGTAAGATCTTATAGCTTTCAATAAAGCCGCCTTGAGCCCTTGCTCATGAGAGCCTCCCAATATAGTTGGAATAGTATTGCAATAAGTTTTACAAAATTCATACCCATTTGCAAAGCCAATGGCCCATTCAACTCTTCCGCCGTGATTATCGGTTTTAATATCACCGGAGAAAATTTCTGCAATAATCAAATCTTCGTCTTTTATTTGCCACTTTAAATAATCTATTATCCCGTTAGGATATTTAATTTCCTCTTTTGCTGGTAATTCGCATGCCTCAGCTATTGCTCCTTCGCAATTCCATATTATTGTTACTCCCTTAAAAATATATGCTTTGGATTTAATCATATCATAAACTTTTCTAGGGCTAATAGAAAGATTACCAAAAATCTCAGCATCTGGTGTAAAGCTTATTGAAGTCCCTCTTTTCCAGGAGGATTTATTTTCTTTTGCAATAATATCAGAAATTTTGCCGCCCCTAGAGTAAGACTGACTATAAATCATACCGTCTCTTGCTACTACAACATCAAATTTTTCCGCAAGGGCATTTACTACAGAAATACCTACTCCGTGTAATCCGCCAGAAGTTTGATAAGAATTATTATTAAACTTACCTCCGGAGTGTAGGGTGGTAAGTATCACTTCTAAGGCCGATTTATCAGGAAACTTAGGATGTTTATCTATTGGTATACCTCTACCATCATCTTTGATTGTAAGGTGATTATGTTCTGTTACTGAGACCTCGATTTTTTTTGCGTGTCCTGCAACTGCTTCATCCATTGAATTATCAAGTATTTCTGCAACTAAATGGTGCAGAGCGTTTATATCGACTCCCCCTATATACATCCCAGGGCGCATTCTAACAGGCTCTAAACCTTCTAAAACTTCAATATCTTCTGCAGTATAAGACGAAGGTTTTTTTTTGGTATTTTCTATATCAAATAGATTTTTCATTAATGGTCCCATTTTTTTGTTTGACTTAGTCTAAAATTTTTGTTATTTAGACACATGTATCTCGTTAGACATACGAATTCCAAATTAATAGTCCTCCTTGAATATTAAATCAATTAAATTTTGATCCAACATAAATACAAAAAATATCTACAATGAAGAAAAACAGAGAAAGTATTAACAAAGACAATACTCGTGAACATAGAGAAAATACAAGAAACAGAAGAGAAAAAGTAAGAGATTATAATACGGACGATCATCTTGTCCACGCTAAAGAAATGGATAATACAGATTTTGCTTCTGAAAATACAGATCATCAGCAAGACCAGCATTTACCAAGAACTGGGCAGGTTATACATCTTAAAGATCTAAAAAGAAAATCTCCAGAAGAGCTTCAATCTATGGCAGAGTCTATGTCTATAGAAAATACAAGCTCAATGTTAAAGCAAGAGCTTATATTTAGCATTTTAAAAAAATTAGTTGAAGAAGGAGGTACAATCAACGGAGATGGAGTTCTGGAGGTTTTGCCGGATGGATTTGGTTTTTTAAGATATGCGGAAGCTAATTATTGCGCAGGACCAGACGATATATATGTATCGCCAAATCAGATAAGAAGATTTGGACTCAGAACAGGGGATACAATAGATGGACAGATTAGAGCTCCAAAATATGGAGAAAGATATTTTGCTTTGCTCAAGCTTAATTCTATAAATTTTGAAGAAGTATCTAAGGCGCTTCACAGAGTTAATTTTGATAATCTTACTCCTTTATATCCAGATACAAAACTTAATTTAGAGATAGATAATCCTTTGAACAAGGATTTGAGTAATAGAATTATAGAACTAGTATCTCCTATGGGCAAGGGTCAAAGAGCCCTTATAGTAGCACCTCCTAGAACCGGTAAAACTAATTTAATGCAAAACATAGCTCATGCAATTACAGAAAACCATCCTGAGGTTTATCTGATAGTCTTGCTTATAGACGAAAGGCCAGAGGAGGTAACAGATATGAGTAGATCTGTTAAGGGAGAAGTAGTAAGCTCGACTTTTGATGAGCCAGCAGTTAGGCACGTGCAACTTGCAGAAATTGTTATTGAAAAAGCAAAAAGATTAGTTGAACATAAAAAAGATGTTGTTATACTTTTAGATAATATTACAAGACTTGCAAGAGCTTATAATACTGTGATCCCTTCTTCGGGGAAAGTATTAACTGGAGGAGTAGATGCAAATGCTTTACAAAGGCCAAAGAGATTCTTTGGCGCGGCAAGAAATATTGAAAACGGCGGCTCGCTTACAATAATTTCTACTGCTTTAATTGAGACAGGTTCAAGAATGGATGAAGTAATATTCGAAGAGTTCAAGGGTACAGGAAATTCTGAAATTATTCTAGATAGAAGAATTTCGGACAAAAGAATATATCCTGCTATAGATATAACTAAATCTGGTACTAGAAAAGAAGATTTATTGACTTCTAGAGCAAATTTACAGAAAATGTGGGTCTTAAGAAGAATTGTAAATCCTATGGGCACTGTTGATGCGATAGAATTTTTGATAGACAAGCTTAAAGATACTAAAAATAATGCAGATTTTTTTGAAACAATGAATATGTAGTCTATTAACTAAATTGTAGAATAACTGTTATGAAAGTAAATGTTAATAATAAGCTAAAGCATTTAGCTAAACTTCAAGAGCCTATGAGCATTCTAGCTGGCAAATTCAATAGAGGAATATTTTCATTAGACTATAATCTTACATTCTACTACCTATCTATAGCTTTTGTATTATTTTTAACTTTATCTAATATTGCAGTTACAAAATTATGTAATTTTTTTGGCTATATAATGCCCGGGGGTATGATTTTCTTTCCATTATTATACGTAATTAATGATGTAGTAACAGAAGTATATGGTTTTCAGAAAAGCAGAAAAATGATTTTTTGGGGAATGTTTGCAACTATTATAGTTAATCTATTGCTTTATATTGTAGTTCTTCTACCTTCTGCTCAAGGAGCGGCGAGTGTTAATGCATTTGATCAGATATTTTCACTTTCTCCTAGGGTTTTTGGCGCATCATTAATTAGCTATTTTATTGGAGAAAATATAAATGCAATAATTCTCACTATATTAAGGCGTAAGCTAAATGGTAGAATCTTTATATCTAGAGCTTTATTAAGTACATTAATTGGGTCTTTTATTGAAGGATCTATGTTTTTCTCATTTATCTTCTGGAATATATTAGATTTCCCTAAAATTATAGACATGACTCTTACTACAAGCATTGCAAAAGTTTTGATTGAAATATTAGTAATGCCGATTAGTATTCTACTAATTAAATTAATTAGAGAATCTGATGCTGGCGAGCAATATAATTTTTCTGCTTAAATGCTTAGTCGTTTAAGTATAATGATCTCCCTAGGGGCGATAATTCTCATTACTATATTTTATATTTTTTTTTATATAAATGATGTAAAGCGCCAGAAACTATATAAATTTATTTCAAATCCTTATTCTATAATTAGACTTTATCGCGCAAAATCGCTACATACTCAAAATCTAAAGAATCTTGCTCGTCAATTATCTGAAGCCCCCAGCGCATGGACGACAGCGAATTTAGTAAATAGTAATTTTAGTATATCTGATATAAAAGATTCTATTATTGCCGATAAACTTACGCTTACTGAACAATTTTTAGATACTAATAACATTAAATATTGCAGAATAAAAATATTAAATGAGGCGATTTACTATAAACTTAATAATCAGGATGCTGAGTCTTTATCTAGGGCAAAAAAATTTTTAGAGGCATTAAAGTTAATAATACAAAATATAGATATTAAAAATTTAGATTTTATACTATCGACAGAAGATTCTGTGGATCTAGCTTTGCCGCCTAATATAGCGCCAATATTTGTTTTTGCGGCAAGTAAAGATAATATAAAAAATAAATTATTAGTCCCAGATGCGCTTACTTTATATAACTATAATAATATCTATTACGAGTCCATGGCAAACAACAAATTATGGTCAGATAAGATAAATAAATTAGTCTGGAGAGGGGCCTCAACTGGTTGGATAATAGATAATTCTGATAATACTAGAACAAGCCATATGACTTTAAAAAATTATCACTTATTTCCAAGGCTTAGGCTAGTGGAATATTCCCTAAAGCGTTCGGACTTAATAGATGCTAAATTTGTACAGCTAGTGCAAATGGACAAAGAGCTACAAGAAGTACTGTCTCGAAAAAACATAATTGGCTCATACATGACTTACGAAGAGCAAATGAATTTTCGATATCAAATAACAATGGACGGTAATAGCGCAACTTACCCTGGTTTTTTGTGGAGATTAATGTCTAATTCTTTGAACTTTAAAGAAGACTCGCCCGAAGTGCAATGGTTTTATCCTTTGCTTGAGCCTATGGTACATTATATACCAATTTCTAGAGATTTAAATGATTTGCCTCAAAAATTAGATTGGGCGGAAAATAATCAAACTAAAGCCTCTTTAATCGCACTAAATGCCGCTTTGCTTGTACGAGAAAAAATAAAACCTAATGACTTATACTTATATCTTTTTCTTATCTTGAAGGAATATAGTAACTATATAGGTTTCGTAGTAGATTTTGATGGGGATTATAAAAAATTTTAACGCAAAAATATTATGGGGCGAATGACCGGTCTCGAACCGGTGACCCTCAGTGCCACAAAC
>JANRMA010000046.1:0-5613 GCA_033762035.1 Rickettsiaceae bacterium | reverse complement strand
CGCTTAGGGGATATAGTAGTTGTAAAACACTATTTAATAAGCTATTATCTAATGTATTTAATATATCTGTTTGATTAGTAGATCTAGACCGACAATCTTGAAGTTGATTTAATGAAGGAATATAGTCGAGTTGATAGCGCGCTACAAGATTTCTGATCAATTGGACTCTTGGGCTCATAGTATTATTTACTTCATTTGCATTTGAAACTCTTATAAGTTCATTCAATTCTGCTTCAGAAGATCTAGATACCGCAAAACACAAAGCATTATCTCCTTTGTCATTAAGAATATGAATGTCTGCCTCCCTCTCTAAAAGAAGCTCAGCTACTTCTAGATGACCTTTGAGGCAAGCGACCATAAGAGGCGTGTAGCCCTGATTATTAGGCGCGTTTAAATCTGCCTCCCTATCTAAAAGAAGCTCAGCTAGATCACGACACCCATGATAGCAAGCATAAATGAGGGGTGTACGGCCTTCATTATCACGCGCTTCTAAAGCTGCATCCCTATCTAAAAGAAGCTTAGCTACATCACGATACCCATTGGCGCAAGCAAAAATGAGGGGTGTCCAGCCTATATTATCAGGAGCTTCTAAATTCGCTTCCCTATCTAAAAGAAGCTCAGCTACATCAGTATGCCGGCCAGCATGAATGAGGGGTGTACAGCCCTCATTATCACGCGCTTCTAAATCTGCGCCCCTATCTAAAAGAAGTTCAGCTACATCAGGATGCCCATTGTTGCAAGCATGGATGAGTGGTGTAAAGCCTAGATTACTACGCGCTTCTAAATCTGCGCCCCTATCTAAAAGAAGTGCAGCTACATCACGATACCCATCACAGCAAGCATACATAAGGGACGTGCATCCTTTAGCATCACGAAACTCGATATTTATCCCCCCATCTAAAATAGCAGCTATTTTTTCGAGATTTCGCTCTACTACTCCATCAATTAGATCCTCGCCTGGTTCTCTATTCAAGCCAAAACAACTACTAACACCATTGAGTACAAAGTCCCAAACGTCTAAAATGAAATTATATAGATGATCAGAACAATCTAATTGTTCTACTGCATTAGCTAGATTTCCTTCATCACCAACAAATGGTAGTGCTTGTTGATCGTTTTCTTCTGTTGGAATAAAGTGTATATTATCATCCATACTAGTTACTAATCTGTTAAAATGTATAAGTTTATAATATATAATTACAATAATGTCAATAAATATTATTTTAATAGATTCTATACTCAATAAGATAGAGTTTTTATTTTAAAGATTGGTCAAGGTCGTATAATAATCTGTATCAGTTCTAAAATATTAGTATTAACATATTGTCAGATTAAATTTCAACTAATCCAGTGAGGATTGGTATAATTTAATTCTTGCGATTTGGTAAATTAGATGATGTGGATATATTTAATCTTTTGATACACCAATTAATTGCGATGCCCATTTCTTGCTCTATTTGGGCAAAATTTAATTCCTTGAACACTCTTTTTGGGATGAAAGTGATACATAAGCTCGAGTATTTTTTTTGAAAATATCTAAGATAAATATTCTTTACTCTCCTCTTAATTAAATTCCTTTGGCAGGATTTACCTATTTTTTTGGAAATTTTAAATCCGTAGCATACGAAATTTCTATTGGTCTTTGGCGTTTTAGCACTATAAACGTACGTTTGCAAATCTAATGGAGCCACTATAATTGTAAAGTGACGGGATATAAACTTTATGGATTTACTAGATACTAGGTCAAAGGCGGATTGGCTTTTTAAGGGCAAAAGCTGAATTTTATTCAAAATACAGAATTTAGACAAAGACAATTATGCTGATAAACGTTTGCGACCAGCAGCTCTTCTTCTGCTTAAAACTAACCGACCTCCGGGTGTCTGCATACGCGCTCTAAATCCGTGCCTACGTTTACGTACTAATTTACTTGGCTGAAAGGTTCTTTTCATAAATTTTCTAAGAAAAATTAATTGATAGCTGGTTATTTTATAGACTAACTTCTATTATGTCAAGTATAAAATTTTCCCAGAAAAATTTGTCCTTACATCACTATCTATAAATTTTTACTGGACAAACGGATATAAAAGTTCTATAAGAATTATCTTATGTATAATTCATTTATAATCATATTTAAGGCAATAAAGTACACTATTTGTTGCTATTAATATTTTGAAAGCACTTTTTTGCTCTAGGGTCTGTAGTTCAGTTGGTCAGAACGCACCGCTCATAACGGTGTTGTCGCAGGTTCAAGTCCTGCCAGACCCACCAACTAAAAATAGATTTTAGTTTTTTTGATTATACAAATAAAAATCAATCCACTCTCATTACTCCCTAATTTATCTGTACTTCAAAACATATATCTTCTCATTATTACAACAAAATCCACATATCAAAAAAATATAATAGATTATACTACTAAAAAGTTGATTAATTAATTCTAGAAGATAAAATTTTTCAAACATATTAAGTTTATAGGTAATGTTATGCCAAAGCTTGCGATCGTAACAGGCGGTACAAGGGGAATAGGAGCCGCTATTTCGGTAAATTTGAAAAATGAGGGTTATATTGTAGTTGCTAATTATAATAGCAATGAAGAGGCTGCTCTTAATTTCCAAAAAGAAACCGGAATCAAGACGAAAAAATGGGATGTAAGCGATTACGATGCTTGCATTAGAGCGGTAGAAGAAATAGAAAAAGCATTCGGACAAACTGTAGATATTTTAGTTAATAATGCGGGTATCACAAGAGATACAATATTTCATAGAATGACAATTAAAGATTGGGATGATGTTATATCTACCAACCTAACTTCTTGTTTTAATATGAGTTATTCAGTCATTAGTCAAATGAGACAAAAAAACTTCGGTAGAATTGTGAATATTAGCTCAATTAACGGACTTGCTGGGCAAATTGGACAGGCAAATTATTCAGCAGCAAAAGCTGGGGTAATAGGTTTTTCTAAAGCTCTTGCTAGAGAGTCCGCCTCAAAAGGTATTACAGTCAATGTTATTGCACCTGGATATATAGAAACAGAAATGGTGGCAAAAGTGCCGAAAGAAACATTAGAAAAAATAATTAATAATATACCCGTAAGAAGACTAGGTAATCCTTCGGAAATAGCACGAGCAGTAAATTTTCTTGTATCAAATGATGCGGGCTTTATTACCGGCGAGACTATGTCTATTAATGGGGGGCAGAATATGTGTTAATCTTAGATTTGCTCTTACGAGCCGGTAATTATTGTTAGCTAGGGCCTCTAGTTAAGAATTGCTTGCTAATGATGCAAATGCTTTTGGCGCAGGGCTCTCATTAATAAACTTCAAGATTAAACGCGCAGCGTTAGAAGGAGAAATGGATGTTGTATCAACTCTGAAATCATAAGAGCCAAGTACGCCTTTATGTACTCTGTCTATTTGATCATTAGCAAGGCCAATAAAACGGTTTCGCCTAAAAATCTCTCTTTCTCTCATAATTTCTAGATCGCAAAAAACACCTATGTAATAAACTGTAAAGTCTTTTAAATATTTTGCATAACTGAATAAATCCTTTTCGTTCAATAATACTTCGTCAATAATCAGATTATTGCCTTTAGCAGCCAGAATTGTAGCCAGCTGTGGCAATGCGTCAAATAATTTTGGACCCTCTGGCCCAGAATCTACACGTACGCTAGGTCCCCGCTGGTTTTGCTCCGGAGTAAATGTTAGATATGGATCAATCCTTCCGTAAGGCATCATTTGAATAAATATATCAATTCCGCAAGCTATCCAAAGACTCTCGCTTTCATGTTGAATAGCCTTTATAATTGAACTTTTGCCGCTAGAAGTGCATCCGTTTAAAAAAATAACTTTATTATTGCTTAATGTCATATTATTAATGTAAAATTACTAGTTCATGAAGATTTAGCGCCTATATTCGCCAAAAACTAATCCGTAAGAATTTATATCAAATTAAGTAATTTATATCAATATAGATTTTTGGGTCATTTGCTAGCTTCTATATAGCAACTTGATTGAGCAAAAGGCGCAAAATTCTTACCTCTGTCCTTGCTATATCTTAATGTTTAATGTAAAACATGAGACATATAGTGATTTAGCTATTTTAATTAAGATTTGTATGAAGAATTTGGAAGATAGTATGGATATAGAAGATGAGAATTCTACACTTCCAGAAGTGATTATATATACTGACGGCGCGTGTAGCGGTAATCCTGGACCTGGAGGATGGGGAGCTTTATTGCAATTTGGTACAAAAGAAAAGAGAATTTCAGGGCTTGCTATGCGCACAACAAATAACCAAATGGAACTGCTAGCTGCCATAGAAAGCCTTGCTTTGCTTAAAACAAAATGTAGAGTCAACCTTTACACTGATAGTATATACGTTAAAAACGGAATAACTGAATGGATTCATTCTTGGATAGCTAATAACTGGCGCAAAAAACACAGCAAGGAAGTTAAAAACAAAGAATTATGGCAAAAGCTTCATGCTCTTAGCCAAAAACATATTATAATTTGGCATTGGGTTAAGGGTCATTCTAACAATTTTGGCAATAATGTTGCAGATAAATTAGCGGTTGATAAAAGAAAAGAAGCAGAAAGGTTATCTAATGAATGTAAGTAGTTTTTTAATTAAACTTATGTCCAAAAAAATTGGACAAGATAAGTTTGGGAATCAATATTATCAGTTTGGCAATCGGAGATTTGTAATATATAATGGAGTTGCTGAGCCCACTAAAGTACCTCCAATGTGGCATGCTTGGCTTCATTTTTTAAAGGAATCTACTCCAAACGAAAATGATTTAGATAGTTTAAAATGGCAAAAAGATTATAGCCCAAATCTCACGGGAACTAGCAAGGCCTACCACCCAAGTAGAAAGCTTGTATCTTCCGAATATACAAAATGGCAACCAAATAAGTAACAAAATAGGCAAATGAGACAAAATTTAATCGAAACAATAATAGGATTTTTAGTAATTGTTATAGCATGTTTTTTCTTGATATTTGCTTATACTCATAATAATTCCGAATCTACTGAAGAATATATACTTACAGCAAAATTTGAAAATGTTGAAGGCATTATAAATGGTAGTGATATCCAGTTAGCTGGTATCATTATAGGTAGAGTAATAGATTTAAAGCTTGACCATACAAGCTATAGCGCAGTACTAACTCTTGCTATTAACAAGGATATAAAAATTCCAGTTGATTCTAGGGCTTCTGTGAGTAGCTCTGGCTTACTTGGGGGTAAATATATTGCAATTACTCCAGGAGGAGATGAACAAAACATCAAAGAAGGTGGTCAAATTAAATATACTCAATCTTCTATGAATCTAGAAGCATTAATAGGAAAATTTATGTATTCTGGAGGCGGCAGTGCCGGCGGAAGCGGGGGAGATAAAGCTAATAACAATCCAGCTAGTAAGTAATACCATTCGCAAGAATAAAATTAGACAAATGAATTTTAGGTCTAGGCGTTTAGTAATTGTATAAATACTCACGCAAGGAGAATATCCGCTCAACTGGTTTAGATCATTTGAAAAAGAAGATTGGCATAATTAGTCACAACGGCCAGAAACTTATATAGGAAGCTCTACCGTAAAACTTGCCCCAAGCTCTC
>JANRMA010000045.1:0-2663 GCA_033762035.1 Rickettsiaceae bacterium | reverse complement strand
ATTCCCATTGATAAGAGTCTTAAATAGTCTCTAAAAAAATCAAGAGCATGGTGATCTTTAAGTAAGCTAGGGGCCTTTGAAAAAATATCACTCTCTTTGGGATTTTCTATATGGCTTTCTATTGCAAGCATCCCTTTTGTTTTAATAAATTTAAATAAGGTAAATGAAACACTCAAAAGTTCTAGATATTCTGCTTTTGATTTATGCCTAAACCTAAATAGATATTTTAGAGAAAATAGCATATCTTTTAATGTATCTATCGGATTTGCAATAATAGTAGACCCAAGCCCTGATCCAAGGATTATTAAAAATTCGTTAGGTTGATTAAGAACCCCTAAGTCACCATGGTGCATGGTATAGCCAACTATTACAGAAGAAATTACTACTAATAAACCTATTATGAATAACATTTGAATCCCCGTTTAATTATTTTTTATCTCTTAACTTGCGAAAAAAATCTTTCATTAACATTGTAATAGATTCTTCGTGAATTCCGGAATAAATTTCTGGCTTATGAAAGCAATTTTTTGCATTAAAGAATTGAGAAGCAGATTCTACTGCTCCAAATTTAGGATCTTTGGCTCCGTAATATAACCTTCGTATCCTATACATAGAAATTGCGGATGCGCATAATGTGCAAGGTTCTAAAGTGATATATAAATCACAATCGTGAAGATATTTTGTACAAAGTCTTTTCGACCCTAAATTAAGCGCAAGAATTTCAGCGTGCAATAAAGGAGATTGTTTTCTTTCGGTTTGGTTATGTGCAGTAGATATTATCTTATTAGTTTTGCTATGTACTAAAACTGCTCCCACAGGTACTTCTAATTGTTTTGCGCCTTTTTTAGCTATATCAATCGCAAGTTCTATAAACTTAGTTTGGTTCAGTATTAAGCTCATCTCTATAAGGTGTATCCTCATCGACTCCTACTGGGTCCTGATGAATAATAATTTGAGATCCCGGAAAAATCTTTATTATGTCTTTTTCTATATTTTCTGTGATTGCGTGAGTTTCGTATAGCTTTAAATTACCATCTAATTCCACATGAAATTGTATAAAATATTTATTGCCAGCTATTCTAGTTTTTAAATCATGCACAGCTATAATTTGATTTAAGGATTTATATTTTTTTAATACTTCTATAATTTGATGTTTATCCGTATCTGGAGCCTCTTCGTCAAGTAGATGGTGTAATGCTTCGTGAATTATGGAATATGCACCATGAATAATATATATAGCAATACCAATTCCCATAAAACTATCTAAGAATGCATAACTACTACTAAGGTATAATGATATTATAACAACTATATTAGTTAATATATCGGTTAAATAGTGAAATCTATCAACATGTATAAGTGGTGATTTTACTTTATTTAAAACATAAGTTTGAAAAGCTACCAAGCACAAATTCAAGATGGTAGAAATGAGTATTGTGTTAATACCTATCTCCGAAGAAGTCATTTCTTGGTGATAGGAAGACTTATATATAGAAACTACTAATACAAATAATCCAGATATTATAAAAAAAATCCCTTGTGCAAAAGCTGCTAAATCCTGAATTTTGTCGTGTCCGAATCTATGATTTGCGTCAGGTGGCACTAGGGCAAATCTCAAGGCGAACATATTCATAAGAGAGGAGGTAATGTCTAATGCAGCATCTACTAGAGAGGCAAAAATAGCAGATGAATTTGTATTAACATATCCGTAAAGTTTAAGGATTAAAATTATTACACCATTTAAAACAGCGAAATAAGTAGTTACCTTGAGTAATAAGTTTTGCTTGCCACTATCCATTTTATCTGCTATTTTGTTTAGAGGACTATATATTTTATTATGTCCTTTTTCAAGAGTTTTATGGAGGAATAAATGCTTAAGAAAAATCTTGCTACATTAATGTTATGCACTCTTTGTCTTAATTCGTGCGCTCAAAATGGCGGTATGTCCAAACAAAGCGGCGGAGCTATATTAGGCGCTGTTACAGGCGGATTGGTTGGCTCATTATTCGGAAAAGGCGAGGGTAAGGTTTTAGCAATTGGGGCAGGGGCTATATTAGGGGGGCTTGCAGGCGGAGCAATAGGGGCCTCTTTAGACGAGAAAGATAGAATGATGGCAGATTATTCTGCAAAACAAGCATTAGAGCGCGCCCCTAGCGGGCAATCTGTAGCTTGGAATAATCCGGATTCAGGGCATAGTGGATATATTACCCCTACTAGAACTTTCCAAAAGCCTAGCGGGCAATATTGTAGAGAATATAGCCATAGCGTTAATATTGGCGGAAAAGAGGAAAGTGCTTACGGAACGGCCTGTAGGAAGCCTGATGGCGCATGGGAAATAATTAACTAATATTATATATTTGTGGATAAAATATCCGGACTTGTAAAATTCTCTAATGTCTCTAAATTCTACGGGAAAAAAGAAGTTCTCCAAAATATCGAATTTAATTTAGAAAAAGGCACTATTACAGTACTTTTGGGTCCTAACGGAGCTGGTAAGTCTACAATAGCAAAACTTATTTTAGGCAAGGAATCGCCTACGGGCGGGGCAATTGATAAAGCAAAAGCTATTAAGATATCTTATTTGCCCCAAAATATCAAAATACCTTCTTCTATTCCTATTAGCTGTAGCGAGCTTGCAAGGCTAAATAATATTACCAAACAAA
>JANRMA010000044.1:0-2072 GCA_033762035.1 Rickettsiaceae bacterium | reverse complement strand
TTGTCTTACGCCAGCTACTAAGCCATAGAGGATAAGCAAGAAGTAATGTTGATATAAATAAGACGCTAGGATATATAAAATCAATGACGTTACTATATTCTATCTGAATTGATTTATCGATTGTATGTATAGCAGAAAAAGCCGAAATCATACAAAAGAACCCAAGGTAAATATAGATAGGCTCAAAGCCTGGGCCACTACTTGGGCTATTCTTAAGTAAAAATAGAGATATGTCAAAGTTTCTGCAAGCCTTGATAAAGTTTTGTATTTTAGCTTTTCTGTTTTTACGTATTTGTAGTACTGGACCAAAATCTTTGATTCCGACCCATCCTCCTTGCTGCTGCAAGATATAGTGGCTTGCCATTAAGAATATCAAATTAGCAAGCATTCCAGGGACAAGCCCGTCTATAGCTATTTGCGTAAAAAATATTTTCCATATTACAACTGTTACAAACCCCGCAATCATGCCAATTAATACAGACTTGCCGCTACTTCTAAATCCAACTAAAGACATAATAAAAGGTACTGTAACAACAGGCATGTAGAAAGAGGATGTCATAATTATTAATTGGAGCAGGCTTGTGCTATATAAGCATAATATTATAGCAAAAATGCCGATCAATAAAGATGCTATGCGAGAGAAAGTTAGTTCATTTTTTACTAAATTAATTCCGAGCGGCTTGCAAAAGTCATGCACTATTAAAACTGAGGTAGAATTTATATAGCTATCAGCAGTAGACATTAACATTGCCATTATTCCTGCAAGTGTTAACCCCTTGAGCCCTACATATGAAGACTCAAATATAAGATGTTTAACCACATTACTTGGTGCAATCTTAGGATTTATAGATAAAAGCAAGATACCAATCCAATAAAGCATTATCATCAGAAATAAACAGGTCACTGCAGCAATAATAAAAGATTTTCTAACCTGATTTATATTTTTTGCTATAGATATTCTTTGGAAAATAGCCGGATTAAAAGCTGGTACAGCAAAAAAAAGAAATATAAAGAGATAATAAAAAGATTTAGAATTGGTGAAATCAAACACTTCTTTATAATCAAAGATTTTATTATTAGATAAAGTATTTGTCACAAGATCCATACTATCTAATGTAGTTACTAGAAACAGTGTAATTGTAGGAATTATAGTCCCAAAAGTAAAAAACTGAACAATATCAGTAAAAGTTACGGCTTTTATACCTCCTAAGGTAGAATATAATGTAACAATAATACCTCCAATTATTACTCCGTAAGCGCTTGGCACATTAAAGCAATATTCAAATAATAGCCCGGATATTTTAAGCTGTATAGCGATAACTCCGCTTACGCCTATAAAGCCGGCTATAGCAGTAATTATCCTTACAGGCTTTCCGTATAGATCCCCCATTGCTTCTGCTATAGATAATTTCCCTACAAATTCGCTAAGCCTTGGGGCAAAAAAATAACCTATTAGTAGAAGATTTACAACATACCCTAGCCCCGCACACATATAATATAGACCATTATTGTAGGATTCAGAAATAGCCTCAAAAAACACTCCGCCGCTAATCCAAGTTGCAACTATGGTACATACAATAGAGGCGGTAGAAAAATCTCGCTTTCCTATAGCATATTCTTTAATATTCTTAATGCCTCTACTAGAGCCTAAGCCTAATATTATGTTAATTGCCAAAAACCCAATAAAAATCGCTGAATCTATATCCATATTTTATACTCTATTTTAAATATTCTTCTCTAATCTCTCCAGTCATTCCTGGACTTCTTTGTCATTTCCGGGCTTCTCGGTCATTCCCACGAAGGTGGTAATCCAGCCTTCACCATCTCCTGGATCCCCTTTTTCAAGGGGATGACAATGGGGAGAAATCTGTCATTCCCACGAAGGTGGGAATCCAGAATAAATATCTCCTGGATCCCCTTTTTCAAGGGGATGACAATGGGGAGAAATCTGTCATTCCCACGAAGGTGGGAATCCAGAATAAATATCCTGGATCCCCTTTTTCAAGGGGATGACAACTGCTGATACCTAGTCATTCCCACGAAGGTGGGAATCCAGCCTTCACCATCTCCTG